>CALGXU010000529.1 GCA_937935205.1 uncultured Rothia sp. | reverse complement strand
CCAAAGCTGCAACCACCACGCGCAGTATTACGCAGGCCGAGCCTCTGCCGGCGTCGGCTCTGGATGGTCGCGGACCGGCTATTCTGCCGGATCACTTCTTTGAGCGTTCCGGAGATTTCTCGAACGGCACCCTGAGCCATCGAGCCATCAATGTCCCCCGCCCCACCATGCCCCCGGAAGCTAAAGAGCGCACCGTTGAGGGCCTGCATGCTTTCCTGCAGTACTGGGGCGCGGCGCAGAACTATATGCTCCTCACCGGCGACACCGACCCCTTCATGAATCTGCCCGGCCAGGAGCACTTTAGCAACATGGCGCAGATGTACCGCGATATCTACCGCTACAACATCGGCTGGCTGGTCTCTAAGAACAACCACCCCATGTGCATTAACCTGAGCTCGCCGCAGCCGGTGCCCGCCACCGAGCGGGACGTCTACTGCTGGAAGGCGACCCTGAAGGTGGATGAGAACGCGTTCCTGTTCAACCATGAGACCCGTCAGCGCGAGCAGCTTACCGGCATCTACGGTAGCAATCAGAAGGCGGATGCTTACGTCTACTTTGGCGAAGAGGGCTGGCAGATGCTGGAGGACCCGAAGTCTTCCCCGAGCGCTACCGCCACCCCTGCGGCGAACGCTGAACCGTCCGCGAATACTCCGAGCGCGCAGCCGACCCCGAATGCGAGTACCTCTTCTAAGGCGGCGCGTTATATTCGAGGCTCAGCCTAAAGCTTCTGTGCATCCGTGCCTCAAAGAACCCGTCATATTGGGTGATATGAGGCACGGATGAGGGCTTTTATTTGTGTGCCACGCGTGAAATCTATAGGCTAGGGCTAGATGAGGTCCGCCCATTTTCGCCTCAATATGCCTCTGCCCGCCCCGCGGGTGACTGTTTCACGCCCTCGGATGGGGGCGTGATGCTAGGCTGAGGATGAGGGCGTGAGCTCTTCACCTATCACCGATACTTCCGCATCACAGCACATTCAAGGGGATCACTATGATTCACAGCCGCCGCCACTTTATTGCGCTCACGGGCACCGCCGCCCTGGGTGCGATGCTTGCCGCTTGCGGTTCCAAAAAGACTGAGGAGGCGACCGCCTCCCCCACTCCTTCCGCTTCGATTGCGGGCGCCTACGATAACCTGTCGGGCGAGCTGAAGTGGACCAAGTACATTCCCGGTCATGGCGCTGCGCCGATGAGCAGCACCGACCCGGAGACCGGTCAGGTCTACACGATTGAGCCGACCGCCGGCCCGGCAAGCGTGGATTCTAAGGCGAGCTCCGTGCCCATCCCCGTTGAGGATGAGAGCATGTACGAGAATAACGCCCGTAGCCTGCGCGCCACTTTCGCGTATTTTGCGGCGGCGGTGAACTACGCCCGTATGACTGGTGATCCCGGTCCGGCTCTGCAGGTGGTTCAGGCACAGAACTCTACCGACCGTGCGGCGTTGGAGAAGTTGCGTGCGTTCTATGCGACTGGCACGAACTGGCTGGTGGGTGGCGAGTGGACGTTCCGCCTGACCGATAAGCAGCCGACGGCCCGCGGTACGAAGTATTCGTGGGCGTGTTCTGTTACTCAGGCGCACGGCCTGCAGGTTGAGAAGGCGACGAACACCACCAAGCCTCTGGAGGACACTGAGGCCCGGGAGATTAAGGCTCTGTACGCTGAGTATGATGAGGAGGCGAAGCGCTGGGTTGTGATTTCGCCTCAGCAGTATGACCCCGCGTTGACTCCGAAGCCGACGCAGACTCCGCGTGCGCATCCTTCGTCGACTTACACTCCGACGGTGACTGATGACAGCACCGTGGCGGCTAATGCTGGCGCAAACACTGGTGCAAATACCGGCGCAAACGCCGGCGCGAACACTTCGGGTAACGGTGCCGCGCAGGCTCCTGCCGCCCAAAACGGTGGAGCACAGAACGGTGCTGGCCAGAGCGGTGCCAGCCAGGATGGCTCCCGTCAGTACACCGGCTCCCAGAATGGTGCGGCACAAAACGGTGGAGCACAGAAC
>CALGXU010000528.1 GCA_937935205.1 uncultured Rothia sp. | reverse complement strand
GTTGAGCTGAACCGCTTGATTAGCTATGAAATGGAAGGTTCAGTCGGATAAGTCCAAAAAGGAGAAGCAAATGGGTTTCTTAAAAAAATTATTTGGTAATGTTGAAAAAGCGAATAAAGGCGAGATTCCTGCCGAGGAAATTGTTCCACCCTTTACAATTGATCTAGCTGAAGAAGCAGATGATTATTGGAGACAAACGGAAGAGCTTCTCTTGATAAACGCTGTAAAAGCTGCTGGTGGTCCTGAGGCCGTGGAACGTGCTTTTGTTCTTACTAATTTCAAAGAAAATCAAGAAACCTTTGAGCTCTTTTATCAGGTAAATGGTCAACTTCTTTCATGGAGAGAGATGGATGCGACTGTTATTGATAAAATCAGTAATCAACTCCTTCCACAAGCACCAGGTGTGGCACGTGCAGTAAATGAAAATTATGAAGAGGCAAATGTACCAGTAATCCAGTACGCTATGCTTCAGTTTGAAACTGCAACCATGGCTTGGTTTGGTCGGAAGCTGACAACAGCTTCTCCAGAAGCCCAATTGACTTTTGAAGAATTGGTATCAGGTTGGCGCGCTATTTTGGAACAAGAAGTTCCAAATCGTCCTTTAGATAGTGACCGTCCGTTCCCTTACTTTGAAGTTTAAAAAATCCCAAATCCCTAAAAAACTTTCAATGGAGTATACTGTTGAGCCTACTCGCTTGATGAGTAACTAATTGAAAGAATCAGTGGGTAAAAATGCAAATTCTGAACAGAAATCCTTTCTGTTCAGAATTTTTTCAAAAAAGGACCTAATAAATATTCACAAAAATACTTTTATATGGTAAAATAAAACAATTACATTTAGTGGAGATGAAGTATGAATATTTTTAGAACCAAGGATGTTAGTCTGAGACAGACAGAGATGCGTCGCCATTTGAAATTGTGGGATTTGATTCTTCTAGGGATTGGTGCCATGGTAGGGACGGGGATTTTCACCATTACAGGAACAGCAGCGGCTACTCTAGCTGGTCCCTCACTAGTGATTTCCATTGTGATTTCTGCCCTGTGTGTTTCTTTATCAGCTCTCTTTTTTGCAGAATTTGCCTCTCGTGTACCCGCAACTGGGGGTGCCTATAGTTATCTCTATGCAATTTTGGGAGAATTGCCAGCCTGGATTGCTGGCTGGTTGACCATCATGGAATTCATGACAGCTGTTTCAGGTGTGGCATCTGGCTGGGCAGCTTACTTTAAGGGCTTACTCAGTGATTATGGTATCTCCATGCCCCAAGCCTTGAATGGTACCTTTAACCCTGAACAGGGAACCTATATCGATCTTCTGCCTATTTTAGTACTTACCTTGGTAACAGGATTAGTTTTATTAAATTCCAAGGCAGCCTTGCGCTTTAATTCGCTTCTAGTAATCTTGAAATTCTCTGCTCTAGCCTTATTTATCCTAGTTGGTATTTGGTACATCAAACCTGAAAATTGGTCGAATTTTGCTCCTTTTGGCTTTGGCCAGATTTATGGAGGAAGCACTGGGATTATGGCAGGTGCATCTTTGATGTTCTTTGGATTTCTCGGATTTGAGTCTATTTCCATGGCAGTTGATGAAATTCAAAGCCCGCAAAAAAATATTCCTCGTGGAATTGTACTTTCTCTGACAATCGTCACCATTCTCTATGCCTTGGTAACCTTAGTATTGACAGGGATTGTTCACTACAGTAAGCTCAATGTGGACGATGCAGTAGCATTTTCATTACGGAGTATTGGTATCGGTTGGGCAGCTAACTATGTTTCGCTTGTAGCCATTCTAACCCTGATAACGGTATGTATTTCCATGACTTATGCTTTGTCTCGAATGATATATAGCTTAGCACGTGATGGACTTTTACCTCAAAGTTTCAAACAATTAAGCAAGACTAGTCGCGTTCCTAAAAATGCGACCCTCTTAACAGGAGTTGCTTCAGCCATTGCTGCAGGAGTGTTTCCTCTAGCCAGTATTGCAGCCTTCTTAAATATCTGTACGCTAGCTTATCTCATTTTGCTAGCCTACGGAATAATAAAACTCAGAAAGGATAAGGGTATGCCAAAAGAGGGAGAGTTTAAAACACCCTTGGTGCCACTTTTGCCAATTCTTTCCATTCTTATCTGTGTTTCCTTTATGCTTCAATATAGTCTAGATACCTGGATTGCCTTTGGTATTGCTCTTGTAGTTGGTCTAGTCATTTACTTTACTTACGGGTTCCGCCATTCAACCCTCGCAGAAGAAGAATAAAAGCTGGGAATTCCCAGCTTTTTTAATCTTTCACATAAGTAAATCCTTCACCCAGAATTTCATGAGCCTCAGTGATGGTGATAAAGGCTTGAGGATCGACTTGGTGAATCAAATCCTTCATTTTAACGATTTCATTTCGACCGGTGCGCGGCCGCTACGCCACTCAGTGCGGGGACCTGAGCTTCGTGGGTTTCACTGACCGCGTCTACACGACGACGCAGCAGGTCAGCGTCATCGACCCGAAGCTGGACCGACGCATCATCGTGGATAAGAACGGCTCCGGCTCCACCATCGTGTGGAACCCCTGGTCACAGGGCGCGGCCACCATGAGCGATATCGGCGAGGGCGAGTGGCAGCACTTCGTGTGCGTAGAGACCGCGGCGGTGCGCGAGAGGGCGCTGACGCTGTGGCCGGGCCACCCTCACATCATGACGCAGACCCTCGCCGTGGAGACGCTGGACTGAGCGGCCCGCGGGTAGGATTGAGGGCAGCTACGACCAGAAAGGCCACCATGGCTCTCACCTCCGCGATTGCGTCCGCCTACCTGTCTGTTTCCCGGTGGAAGCTGTCTACGCAGCCCCTGCCGGACAAGGTCATCGTTATCGGTGCCCCGCACACCTCGAATTGGGACGGCGTCTTCATGGCGATTTCCATGTGGAAGTCGGGGCGCACGTTCTCGTTCCTGGTGAAGGATTCCGTGGTGAAGACCCCGGTGCTGGGCTGGTTCGTCAAGAAGATCGGCGCGGTTCCCGTGGAGCGCAGCGCGGCCCACGGCCTCGTCGAGCAGGTCGCCCAGCGTATCCGCGAGTCCGACTCGTTCACGCTGTGCATCACCCCGAAGGGGACGCGTTCGCCGCGTGAGTTCTGGAAGTCGGGCTTCTACCGCATCGCCATGGAGGCGGATGTGCCGATCCAGCTGGGCTTCATCGACCGCA
>CALGXU010000527.1 GCA_937935205.1 uncultured Rothia sp. | reverse complement strand
CTACGACGGAATCTGGCCAAACACATGGCGGCGAACCCACGCATGCATCGCAATACCCGCAGCCGTCGCCGCATTCATCGAACGCGTCGACCCAAACTGCTCAATCGACAGAGTATCCCTAGCCGCCGCATGCAACTCCTCCGACAGGCCCGGGCCCTCCTGACCAAAAACCAGCACACACTTCTTCGGCAGATCATACGTCTCCAGGGGCACCGAATCCGGAAAAATATCAATACCAATAATCTCCAGACCCTCAGCCTGCGCCCACGCCACAAAATCCTCAATCGTCGGATGATGACGCACATGCTGATAACGATCCGTCACCATCGCACCACGACGATTCCAACGGCGACGCCCAATAATATGGACCTCCTTCGCCAACATCGCATTCGCAGTACGCACCACCGTGCCAATATTCAGGTCATGCTGCCAATTCTCAATCGCCACATGAAAATCATGGCGGCGCGTATCCAGGTCAGCAATAATCGCATCCATCGACCAGTAACGGTACTTATCCACTACGTTACGGCGATCGCCCTCACGCAGCAGCTCCTCATCCCAATGGTCACCCTCGGGCCACGGGCCCTCCCACGGGCCCACACCCACCTCAAAACGGGCAGTACCCTGCTCAGTACCCTCAACAGCCTCAGCTACAGCCTCAGCCGCATCACGATTCTCAACCATCACAACCACCTTCACGCCAACAACCAGCGCCACACCGGCGCCCACAGAGCCATCTTACAGACAAAAACCCGCGCCACCAGCCACACACAGTAGCCAGCGGCACGGGTTCACCCGCCGCAGCGGAACATCTTAAAAATTCACGAGGTCCTAGTCCAAACCAGTAGAGACTAGTCCAGGCCCAGCTCATCCTTCGAGTACGCGTACAGGCACGGAACGCCCGCAACCTCTTCCACGTGCTCCTTAGCGCCGGTCGCACGGTCAACAATCACAGCAACCGCCACAACCTCAGCGCCAGCCTTACGCAGCGCCTCAACAGCAGTCAGCGCCGAACCACCGGTCGTGGAGGTGTCCTCAACAGCAACCACGCGGCGACCCTCAACGCTCGGGCCCTCCACCTGACGGCCCATACCGTAAGACTTCTGAGCCTTACGCACCACAAACGCGTCAATCGCACGGTCCTGATCACCAGCAGCACGCATAATCGCGGTACCCACCGGGTCAGCACCCATGGTCAGGCCACCGGCGGCCTCAAATTCGATACCGTTCTTATCCAGCAGGTCCAGCATGACCTGACCGACCAGGCGAGAAGCCTCGTGGTGCAGGGTGATGCGGCGCAGGTCAACGTAGTAGTCGGCTTCCTTGCCGGAGGCGAGGACCACGTGCCCGCGCACCACAGCCAGCTCAATAATTAGCTGGCGCAGGCGTTCACGGGCTTCTTCAATGGGGAGGTTTTCAGAAAGCTTAGTCATAGTTCAAGTGTAGCGGCTCACGTGCAGGCGGCGCAGGCTATTCCCTGTGCTATTCCAGCGCTAGGCTATTCCACCACGCGACCCACCGACGGCGGCAACGCGGCGCGTAGCTTCGTGAGCATCTCCTCATACTCGGCGGCAGGATCCGAATCGGCAACCACCGCACCACCGGCAGCAAGAGTCACCGCGCCGTCATCGTGCGCCACAAGCGTGCGAATCACAATCGACAGGTTCGCCGAACCATCCGCCGACACAAAGCCCAGAGCACCCGAATACACGCCGCGAGCGCGACCCTCCAGACCCTCAATAATCTGCATGGTCGAGGGCTTCGGAGCACCAGTCATCGAACCGCCCGGGAAGCACGCCCGCGCGGCAGCCACCGCGCTCACACCCTCACACAGACGCGAACTGACCGTAGACACCAGCTGATGCACCGTCGAATAGCTCTCCACGCCCATGAGCACCGGCACGCGCACGGACGCCGGGTCAGACACCGTGGACAGGTCATTACGCAACAGATCCACGATCATGAGGTTCTCGGCGCGGGTCTTCTCATCGGTACGCAACCAGGCTGCGGCAGCCTCATCTTCTTCCGGGGTGGCGCCGCGAGCAATCGTGCCCTTAATCGGCTTCGTCTGGGCATTACGCTGCTCATCCACACTCAAAAAACGCTCCGGCGAGGAAGAAAGCACCGAAAAATCACCGCACCGCAGATACGCCGCATACGGCGCCGAATTGTGGGCGCGCTGGCGGCGGTACAGCTCAAAGAAAAGCTCCGGGCTCGGATTCTGGATGCGCGCGTTCGTCTGCGCGGTCAGGCACACCTCGTAGCTATTACCCTCGTAAATTTCGTGCTGACTAGCGCGAACGGCGTCCATGTAGGCTTCCGCGGCGGGTGCCGGGAAGAGCAGAGGCTCGGCAAGCTCAGGGGCATTGACGGGATTATTTACGGGGGCATTTTCGGAGGCGCACTCCCCCGCCGCGCTCAGCAGCCGCTCCGCCGCCTCACACCACGGCTCATCCCCCACCAGCCAGCTACGCGCCGCACCACCAGGGCGGGCATGCTCATGCACCAGGTAGCGGACCGCCGGCAACCACAGAGAATCCGGGGTCGGCGCCTCATGCGCCGGCAAGTAGCCCGGCACCGGGTGACCGTGCTCCAAGCCCATGGCGGCACGCGCCTCATAGCCGAAATAGCCCACGTAACCGCCACGCAAACCCGCAGGCAGACCGGTCGCCGCCACGACATCCGGGTGCACGCGCGGTGCGTGGGCGAGCGCCGCCTCCAGCTGGGCGAAGGGGTCTTCCCCGCCAGGCTCAGCCGCCGCACGCGCCGAATCCACACGCAAAGGCGACAGCTGCGCCGGAACCACACCCACATACGAGGCAACCGACATGGGCGACTCTTCACGCGCCGAATCCAGCCAGAAGGAATACTCGGCACCACCGGTCAGCAGCGGGTACGCATCCTCGCAGTTCACCGCGAAAGGAAGCGGGCGCACGATAAGCTCCCGCGTCTGCGCATCCCACGGGATGCTCTGCAGAATACTCGGCAGGGCATGCGGGGACGCAGAAGCGGGAGCGTTCGGGGTAGAAAAAATACGGTCCGCGGAAGTTTCAGTCACGGACTCCATTGTATGGCGTGCAGACGAACCGGCGGTTTAGTGAACGACTGCGGGTGCTTCGCCGTTTTCGCTGGTCATCGGCAAACCGGCAGCGAACCAAGCGCTGGTGCCGCCAGCAATGTTGTGTGCGGCGTAGCCGTGCTCGCGCAGGAAGGTTGCCGCGCGGTTCGAACGGCCGCCACCGTGGCAGATGACGTAGAAGTCTTCACCGGGTGCGGGCAGCTCAGCCAGACGCTCAGCGAGGGTGCCGAGGGTGATGTGCTTAGCGCCGGTCGCGTGGCCGCCCTCCCACTCGTAGTCTTCACGCACGTCGATGATGGTTGCGCCTGCGGGAACGTCGCGAGGGTCAACCTGGGGTACAGCGGTCATGGGGTTCTCCTTTGAAATGATTAAAAATGAGCCGATCGGCACGACGGGGTGCCGGGTGGGCATAGTTGTGGTTCCACTCTATCGCGTTGGGGGTG
>CALGXU010000526.1 GCA_937935205.1 uncultured Rothia sp. | reverse complement strand
TGCGATGCCGCTGTTCATGGCTCCCGAGCCGGAGGAGCTGAGCGAGCTCGCTGTTGCCGCCAAGCTGGAGCGTGAAGCACGCCGCGCCGCTGCCGAGGAGCAGAAGCGTAAGGAGCGCATGGAGCGCCGCCGCGAGGAGGCCGCCGCTGAGGCTGAGGTGACGAGCCACCGTCGCCGTCGCCGTCGCCGCGGTACCGAAGATATTGAGATTGAGGGCGGCGTTGATGATGACGTTGAGACCGTCACCAAGGTGCGTGCACCGCGCCTGGCTGACTCTCACGCATCCAACACTGTGACCGGTGTGCGCGGTTCTACCCGCCTGGAGGCGAAGCGTGTGCGCCGCCGCGAGTCCCGCTCCCTGGGTCGCCGCCACCACATCGTGACTGAGGCTGAGTTCCTGGCTCGCCGCGAGTCCGTGGACCGTCAGATGCTGGTTCGCCAGAAGGACGGCCGCATCCAGATTGGTGTGCTTGAGGACGGCGTGCTGGCTGAGCACTTCGTGTCCAAGACCCAGCAGGATTCCCTGATTGGCAACGTGTACCTGGGTAAGGTTCAGAACGTTCTGCCGTCCATGGAAGCTGCGTTCGTTGACATTGGACGCGGCCGCAACGCTGTGCTGTACGCGGGCGAGGTCAACTGGGATGTCACCGGCCTGGACGGTGCACCCCGCAAGATTGAAAATGCCCTGAAGCCCGGCGATTCGGTTCTGGTGCAGGTCACCAAGGACCCGATTGGTCACAAGGGTGCCCGCCTGACCAGCCAGGTTTCCCTGCCCGGTCGCTTCCTGGTGTACGTGCCAGGTGGTTCGATGACCGGTATTTCCCGTAAGCTGCCCGACACCGAGCGCGCGCGTCTGAAGAAGATTCTGAAGGACAAGCTGCCCGAGGGTGCCGGCGTGATTGTTCGTACCGCGGCGGAGGGTGCTTCTGAGGAAGAGCTGACCCATGACATTAACCGTCTGCGTGCGCAGTGGGAAGAGATTCAGGAGAAGGCTAACTCCCGCAAGGTGCTGGCTCCGGAGATGCTCTACCAGGAGCCCGACCTGATGATTAAGACCGTGCGTGACGTCTTCAACGAGGACTTCACCGCGATGATCGTTCAGGGCGAGAACGCGTGGGATTCCATCGAGGCGTACGTGACCTACGTGGCGCCGGACCTGGTCTCCCGCCTGCAGCAGTGGGACGGCGACGACGACCTCTTCGACCACTACCGCATTAACGAGCAGCTGGCGAAGGCACTGGATCGTAAGGTGTACCTGCCTTCGGGTGGTTCGCTGGTGATTGACCGCACTGAAGCCATGACCGTGGTAGACGTGAATACCGGTAAGTTCACCGGTAGCGGCGGCAACCTGGAAGAGACTGTCACCAAGAACAACCTGGAAGCTGCTGAGGAGATTGTCCGTCAGCTGCGTCTGCGCGATATTGGCGGCATTATCGTCATTGACTTCATTGACATGGTGCTTGAGTCGAACCGTGACCTGGTTCTGCGTCGCCTGATTGAGTGCCTGGGCCGTGACCGTACCAAGCACCAGGTGGCTGAGGTGACTTCGCTGGGCCTGGTTCAGATGACCCGTAAGCGCTTGGGCACCGGTCTGCTTGAGGTCTTCTCGGAGCCCTGTGAGCAGTGCGCCGGTCGTGGCCTGGTGGTTCACGATCAGCCGCTGAGCGGTCGTAGCGGTGGCGCGTCGGATTACATCCACCGCCATGAGCGTAATGACCGTAAGCGTAGCCGTGCCGCTGCCCGCGAGGATTCTCGTGACCAGCAGAAGCAGGATGCTCTGGAGTCGAAGAAGGCTGAGCGCCGTAACGCTATGGCTGCGGTGGCTGCCGCATCCGCTCATAGCGAGGAAGCTTCGGAGGAGACCGCTTCGACCCGTAAGAAGCGTAAGCGCCGCAAGCGTTCGCGCCGCGCGGAGACCGCCGAGCTTTCGCTTGAGCAGGAGATTCAGGGTATTGCCGAGGCTGCCAGCGAGCAGGCTCACGCGGAGGTTGCTCAGCGTGAGGATAAGGTCGCTGAGGTCACCGAGGGCAACTGGATTGGTGAGCAGGGCGGTTTCTCCCTGGAGCAGCTGGCGAGCGCGTTCGACCGCGTGGAGGAGGAATCCGCTGAGGATTCTTCGAAGGACTCTGCCGAGGGACGTTCGGAGGAGCGTCGTTCGTCCAAGCGTGGCGAGAAGAAGTCTTCTCGTAACCGCCAGCGCCGCGAGCTGACCGATGCGGATATTGCCGCTGTGGAGGGTTCCGGCGCGGGTTCGCTGGAGGACGAGCACCACGTTGACCCGGAGCTCGACCCGCGCTTTAGCCGCTCTTCGGATCGTTTTGAGGCGATTCGCGCGGGTGAGGCGAAGGCCCGTGCCTCGCAGAAGGCCGGCCGCATCGCTCGCCCCGAGGGTGAATCTTCCCGCCCGGGTCGCGAGGAGCGTTCCTCCAAGCGTCGTTCCGAGCGTGCGGAGCGGGCCGAGCGTTCCGAGTCGAAGAAGGCTGAGTCGAAGCGCGCTGAGCATGAGGACCTGCGCATCGA
>CALGXU010000525.1 GCA_937935205.1 uncultured Rothia sp. | reverse complement strand
AGCGGTGGTCGCCAGCACGGGCCAGGAGACGGCGTGCTGCTTTGCCGCATCCAGCAGAGCCTGCTGGGTGGGCGTATCAATGCTGAACGCCAGGCGCACAGACTGCGCCGACGGGGAGGCGGTACGACCCGCCAGGGAGGTATCTTCCTGCTCCAGGGCGCCGCTCGCCTCCCAGAAGGTGAGGTCTTCGTCGCGGGCGGTGGAGGCGGCATCGTCGGCTTCGAGCAGCTGCTGCAGGCTCATGCGGCGGGTCGCCGGAACCGGCTGACCGGCGGACAGGGCGCGGTATATCGCCGCCACGCGGGAGAGGCCGTTGAACGCGGCGAAGCCGTCGGCAACCACGTGGGAGAAGGAGTGGTAAACCCAGAGGAACCCGCCGTAACGCACCGCTGCGCTTCGCACGGTCACGCCCTCATCGGTGGTGAGGGGCTGGGCGAGCAGGCGCTGCGCCCAGGCGCGCACCGGCGCGGGCAGGGATGAACCGGGCAGGTCAGAGGCGTTCCCCTCCCCCGCCTCCGCGGTGCCGTTCAGCTCCCCCTCCTCCAGTTCGCCCCCGTCCACGAGCAGGTCAATGCCCGCCAGGAACTCCTCCTCGGTCAGAATCTGCTGGGAGGCGGCACCATCGGCAATGCGGGTGCGCACGCGGAAGCCCTCGTTCTCGCGGTAGAGCTGCACCAGTGCCTCACGTAGCAGGGCGAGGTCGGTGTCCGCGGGGCATTGCAGAACCTCCGCGGTGTTGTAGCAGGGGTTCGACGGGTCAATCGCGGCGGCAAAATAGATGCCGCGCGCGTTCGTGGTCAGCGGCAGCCAAGGGCTGTCAGCGCTGTGGGATGCGGGGTCAGTCGCGGCGGTGCGAAGGTCAGCAGTCCCGGAGTTGGTGGGTGCGGGTACGGTAGTATCAGCTACGCCCATGGTGGCCTCTCAAGGTCTGGATCAGGGGTATAGATCGAGGGTCTGAATTAGGGAAGATATGCGGTGTGTGAAGAGTAGGCTACTGCCCCGCCGTTTCGCGCTGACTAGTGCAAACATAGCCGGTAAACATAGCCCCGGTAAACATAGTCACAAATACGGCGCGAAGACGGCACAAATCAAGCGGGGCAAGCGGTGCGAGTAGCAAACACCCCGGGCACCCGTCTGCATGCGCGGCAGGCGGGCACTCGG
>CALGXU010000524.1 GCA_937935205.1 uncultured Rothia sp. | reverse complement strand
AGCTGCATGGTTTGAGTAGCCGAGGCGGGGTGCGAGCCTGTATCTAGACTAGGTTCCACTCTCCCCGGCTAGGTTCTCAACCCGCTGTGAAAGACTGCCGTTCGGCACGCTCCCGGTAATGCACCGGGACGCGCCGGGCGGTGGTCTTTTTCTGGCTCATCTATAGAATTCACAGCGACGGTATGCCGGCTAAATATTTCCCTCATACTGTGGTTCATATGCTGACATGGGCGCTTGTTGGCGGGGTAATTGGCGGAGCGGTTTCGCTAGGGCACAAGACTATATGCACCCGGTGCTAAAAGACAGATAAATGTCACCCGTTTTTGTGAGCTGTCCGCCCTGAAAGCATGAGAGAATAGACTAGGTATCCGCTCACTTAGACATATCAGAAGGAGTTTTCAGTGGTCGATTACGCACTCGGTGACCGCGGTAGCGTTAACATCGTCACCGATGATTACTACGAAGCAGAAACCCTCCAAATCTTTGAGGAACTGCACATCGACCGTGAACGTATCTGGTACGGTGAAGCGCGCCTCGTTCCCGAACCGGATAACCCCTACGAGCCCAACAGCATTGCCGTCTACATTGACGAATTCAAGGTGGGCCGCATGGGCGTGGAGGACTCCGCCGCGTACTGGGATTCCATTACCCGCGTGGTCGCCTCCGGCTATGAACCCATCGCGCACCTGCAGCTTTCTGCTGTTGCCGTACGTGCAGAAGGCGGCGGCATGCACGTGAAGAGCACCGGTGCGCTCTCCCTGTCTGCGCCTAGCTCGCTCTTCCCCCTCAACGACGCACCGACCCGCGCGACCCTGCTGCCCCAGGGCCCGTCGATGAAGGTACTCGACGAGAAGGAACACTCCGAATACCTGCACAGCATCCTGCCGCCCAGCGGTGAAGGTCGCGTGATTCTGACCCTTGAGGCGAACCAGCTGAAGACCTCCGACGGCCGCTTCGTTGACAGTGTTGAGGTGCGCCACGACCGCAAGCTCGTGGGCCGCCTGAGCACCCAGATGTCTGAGCAGTTGACGCCCGTCATCCGTTACGCTTTTGAGAACGACCGCCTCACCAGCGCCTGGGGCACTATTCGCGGTAACACCCTCGAGCTGTCGCTGACCGTTCAGGCTGCACGCCCCGCTGACATTCCGCAGGAATGGTACGAGACCCTGCCCAACAATGTTCCGGCTCTGTTGCCGGCGGGTGAAGAGTACGAGGTGCCCGCCGCATTCGTACCCACCGAAGGCGAGCGCCACTACCTGGAGTCCGCCGCACAGCAGGCTCCGAAGAAGCGTCGCGGTTTCATGAGCTCCCTGACCGGTGGTTCTTCGGCACCCGCCGAGCCGACCCGTAGCGAACCCGCCGCGGAGAAGCCCGCCATCGAGTACAGCATTGAGGAAGAGGAATACTACGAGCCGAACGAACGCGACCGCCTGCTGAACCTGGTCAAGGGTGCAGGCCTTGCCGTTCTGGTCGCCGGCCTGATTTCGATGCTGTGGACCCCGACGCTCGGCATCCTCATCGCTATTCTGGGTGGCGCCGTCGCGGCAGTCGCCTTCTACTTTGGTCGCCAGCCCTACTACGAGGACTACGACGAGTACGAGGAAGAATACGAAGAAGAGGAAACTGCTGAAGAAGCAGACTCAAAGGCATAAACTCCTCCACGACAGAGCGTAAAGATACGAAGGGGCGGCTACCCCACCATCACGGTGAGGTAGCCGCCCTTTTTGTGTGCCCTTCAACCTGAGCGCTATAAGCGTGCTAGGAACGCCAGTTAAAAACCAGCGGGGGCGAAAGCCTCATCAGCTTTCACCCCCGCAAGGAGTCAGACCTTAGTCCTGACCGTAAGTCGCCATGAACTGATCCATCGTGTCATGTTGCAAAGCATAGGACAGGTTAGCGTTCGCAGCCTGGTTTACGATAACAATCGACTGACCATCGTAGGACCAACCCGGGCCAGCATTCGGCAGGGTGGTCATGCGCATGGTGGTGTCACCGCTGGTAATCACCGGAGCCGCAATCTGGGCAATCTGCGCTGCATCCAGACCGGAGTCCACGCGCATATAACCAGCAATAGACTCAACAGCAGACTGGAAAGAGCCCACATTCTCCAGTGCACCCTTAGACTTCATCGTGCTGTACAGACCGCGCAGGAACGCACGCTGGTTACGAACACGCTGGTAGTCACCATCAGCGAACTGGTAACGTGCACGCACGAAGGCAAGTGCCGCGCCGCCGTCCATATGCTGCATACCCTGCTTGAAAGACCACGCATTGATATCGAAGTTGAAAGGTACCTGGACATCCACGCCACCAATAGAGTTCACCAAAGACTTGAAGCCTTCGAACTCAATCTCGGCCACGTGATCAATCTTGATGCCCAGCAGGTTCTCAACGGTTGCCACCTGCAGAGAAATACCGCCGTAGTTCAGCGCCGCGTTAATCTTTGCCGCGCCGTAGCCGGGGATATTCACCCAGGTATCACGCATAATCGAAACCAGGTACACGCCCTTGCCGTCGGCGGGAATGTGCATCAGCATGATGGTGTCGGCACGGGAACCGCTCACCAGAGCAGCCTCAGAACCGGAACGGGTATCGCTACCGAGCAGCAGGATGTTCTTACCCGGGCCCTTCACGACATCGTAGCTGTAACCGTCATCCAGGATGCCGTCGCCGTCCTTATCGTGATCGCTCGCGTTAGCTGCAAGAGCCGCAGCAGCATCGGAGCCACCATCTGCGGAGCCGTTCTCGCCATTAGCACCGTTCTTGCCGGTATCCGAGTTGGTGACGGTCGGAGCCTTCAGCTCCGTCACGTTGAGCTTCTTAGCCTCGCCAAGCTGCTCCTTAATTTTGCTGAGGTCTTCATCCACCTTAGTGATGGAGTCAAACTTCTCGGTCTTGCTATCCCAGGTGTGGCCAGCACGCCAAATAAAGAAACCAATACCGAGGGTAATAACCAGCAGAAGAATCAGCAGGATCAGCAGAATACGCTTGACCCATTTCTTCTTCTGCGACGGTTCAGAGTGAGCGTCGCTCATTAAGTTGTCCTTTGTTTGAGGTGGTGATACGCGAGGTGCGCAGCGCATCCAGCGAAGTCTCTAGAATGCAGAGAGCCGGAAATAACCCGCCGATACGGGGCGGCGCTGGAGGGCACAGAAAATGCACAGCTCGCAAAATACTTTCCCATTGTAACGCTGTCAGTGGGTTTGCGCACCGGCGAACGAAAGGTTTTACACTACAACTTTCCTCACGTTTGGGCGAATATTTCAGCTCTCACCGTAAAACGCACAATGCCCCGCCTCCCTGAAAGCCAAGGAGAACGGGGCATTGATTTCGCTATAGAGCAAAACTGGGACAGAAGATTTACTTCTTGCCGAAGTTGCCGAAGCGTGCGTTGAAGCGCTCGACGCGACCTGCGGAGTCCATGATGCGCTGCTTACCGGTGTAGAACGGGTGCGACTCGGACGAGATTTCAACCTCGACGATCGGGTACTCGTTGCCGTCTTCCCACTTCTCGGTCTTGTCCGAGGTCATGGTGGAACGGGTCAGGAAGACCTTGCCGGATGCGAGGTCGCGGAACAGAACCAGGTTGTAGTCCGGGTGGATTTCTGCCTTCATTGATTACCTTCTTCTGCTACTGGATTTTGCCAGTAGCCCTTATATAGATGGAGTAGGTTTTTCGATGTGCAGCTATCGAGAAAATCTCAGAGCGCATCACCATTGTGCCCGCATAGGGCGCGCACAACCCATTAAGGGTACCACCTTCACGGATTAAATCCCAGTACGTTCCCTCACAGACACCAACCCACACACCGCAAACACACCCGAAGAAGGCACTCACGCGGGTTAATAACCAGGTGAGAACTCAGGTTATGAACGCGGGCGGGTCTCCCAGAACGCCACGGCGCTCGCCGCCGCAACATTCAAAGAATCCACACCGTGCGACATCGGAATCATCACCGTATCGTCACACGCCGCCAAGGTGCGGGGCGACAGACCGTGCCCCTCCGTGCCCAGAATCAGCGCAAGCTTCTCATCCCGGCGAGCAGACAGCTCCTCCAGGCTCAGCGAGTCTTCTTCCAGAGCCAACGCCGCGCTCTTAAAGCCCAGCTCGTGCAGGGTCTGCAAGTCAGCGGGCCACGACTCCAAGCGAGCCCACGGCACCTGAAAAACAGTACCCATCGACACGCGAATCGAGCGGCGGTACAGCGGATCAGCACACCGCGGAGTCACCAGCACAGCATCCACGTTCAGCGCGGCAGCCGAACGGAAAATAGCTCCCACATTCGTGTGGTCCACAATATCTTCCAAAATCGCTACGCGAGACGCACCCTGCAGCAACCGCTCCAGAGGCTGCGGCGCCGGACGAGCCATCGCCGCCAACGCACCACGATGCAGATGAAAACCGGTCACCTGCTCCAACTGCTCCTCACTACCCACATACGCGGGAGTGTCAGGATGGGCGCGCAAAACATCCGCCAAATCATCAGCCCACTTCTCACTCATCAGGAAAGAAACGGGCTGATGACCTGCTGCGAGCGCACGACGAATCACCTTCGAGGACTCCGCAATGTAAATACCCCACTGCGGTTCCATGGCGCTACGGAGCTTCACATCGGTCAGCTGTGTGTAGTAGCGCAAAGCCTGCTCGGGTGCCTGCGCCAGAGCCGTGACCGACTCGATGGCGTAGACACGCTCGGCACGCTCAGCGATCTGTTCGGCGCTCAGCTGCTTCGGGGCACGGCTCATGCGCGCTTGAACGCGGAGTAACGACCCGCGGAGGTGACGGTCAGAGCCAGGTCCATGTCGTAGGTTGCTGCGAGGTTCGCCTCGGTAATGGTGGACAGAATCGGGCCGGCTGCGACCACGCCGCCGTCACGGATCAGCAGGGCGTGGGTGAAGCCCGCCGGGATTTCCTCGAGGTGGTGGGTGATGAGCACGGTAGCCGGTGCGTAGGGGTCAGCGGCAAGTGCGGTCAGACGCTCGACCAGGTCCTCACGGCCGGAGATGTCCATACCTGCGCCAGGCTCATCCAGCAGCAGCAGCTCGGGGTCAGTCATGAGGGCGCGGGCAATCAGCGCACGCTTGCGCTCGCCATCGGAGAGGGAGCCGAAGGTGCGGTCAGCGAGGGTGTCAACACCCCAGTCAGCCAGCAGCTCGGTGGCACGCTCGTCGTCCATGACGTCGTATTCTTCCTTCCAACGACCGGACACGGCGTACGCTGCGGTCACGACAACGTCGGAAACCTTCTCGTTGGCGGGAATCTGGTTTGCCGAAGCACCGGAGGACAGACCAATGCGCGGGCGCAGGTCGAACACGTCAACAGCGCCGAGGGTCTCATCAAGGATTTCAACCTCGCCGCTGGTCGGGTGCAGGCGGGCTGCCGCAATCGACAGCAGAGTGGACTTACCGGCGCCGTTGGGGCCCAGAACGACCCAGCGTTCACCTTCGTTCACAGTCCAGGAAACGTCGTTGAGAATCTTGCGGCCGCCGCGAATCACGGAGACATTCTGAAGGTTGAGTACGGTGCTCATGGTTCTTCTTCCAGTGAGTTAGATGGATGGGATGCGCCCCCACCCCGCAACCTAGCCTGGTTGCCGGTGCAGTAGGCGCATAGTGCGCGGGTACCCCACATTGGGCTCCTCGCGCGAAGCTTTAGGGGCTATAGGTGCCGTCGCGTCAGGGGCGGCGTGCCTCATCAAATGTACCTTGTTAGAGGGGCGGGCGCATCCGCAACGGCACCTATAGCTACAGGGTTATTAGTCGATGAAGCCGCGTGCGCCGCCGACCAGCTCAACGTGGCCGGTCTCAACGTCTGCGGTGACCATCTTCGCGATTTCCTGCGCGAACTCGTTGACGGTGTAGAGCTTGCCAGCGGTTTCGCGGCGCTGCTCAATAGCGCCGGGGTGCAGGCGGTTCAGCAGGGTTGCGGTGACGGTGCCTTCAATCATGTCAGCGGATACGACGACCAGGGAGATACCCTTCTCGGAGAGTGCGGGAATCTCGGCGATCAGGGCGTCTTCGCCTGCGCGCTTGGACTCTGCGACGGGCTTGTACTCGTCCATGGTCTCAACTTCGCGAATGAAGTGCGCCTGGTGGCTGGTCACGAACACGATGCGTGCGCCTTCGGGCATCTTCTCTGCAGCCAGGCGTGCCAGGTTCAGCTGTGCGTCACGGTTCAGGCGCATTGCGTAGTCTTCGCCCATGCCGGTTTCCATGCCGCCCGAAGCGTTCAGGATCAGGTAGTCCAGGGAGCCGAAGGTCTCCACAGCGGTGTTGACGAGGTTCTGCAGGTCCTCGCTGTTGGTCACGTCAGCCTGCACTGCGATTGCCTTGCCGCCAGCCTCTTCAATAGCCTTGACGATCTTGTTCGCGCGCGGTGCCTTAGAGCGGTAGTTCACCACAATGTTCGCGCCCTCGGCGGCGAGAATCTGTGCGGTGTCTGCGCCAACGCCGCGGGAGGAGCCGGTGATGATGATGGTCTTGCCGGTCAGCTGTGCCATAGTTTTATGTCCTTAAGTCTAGAAAGGGTACGCCCACGCTCGGGCGCTTCATGCAGTCCGTACGGGTGGGGTTAGTGACCCATGCCCAGGCCGCCATCAACGGGGATGACAGCGCCAGAAATGTAGCTAGCCTCATCGGATGCAAGCCAGCGAATCACGCGAGCAACCTCTTCAGCCTCAGCGAAGCGACCAGCCGGGATGGATGCCAGGTAGTTCTTCTTGGTCTCTTCGGGCAGAACCTCGGTCATAGCGGTGTTAATGAAGCCCGGTGCCACCACGTTCGCGGTGATGTTGCGGCCGCCCAGCTCGCGGGTGATGGAGCGGGCCATGCCGACCAGTGCCGCCTTGGAGGCGGAGTAGTTGACCTGGCCGGGCGAACCGTACAGGCCCACCACGGAGGAGATGAGGATGATGCGGCCGCGCTTGAGCTTCAGCATGCCCTTGATGGCGCGCTGAACCACACGGAAAGAACCGGTGAGGTTGGTGTCGACAACGTCGGTGAAGTCGGATTCCTTCATGCGCATCAGCAGCATGTCGCGGGTGATACCTGCGTTGGCGACCAGCACCTCCACGGGGCCGAATTCTGCCTCAATTTCCTTGAATGCCTCGTTAATGCTGTCGGCATCGCGCACATCTGCCTTGACGGCGAAAAATTCTTCGGGGGCTTCACCGCTACGGTAGGTGATGCAGACGTTGTGTCCTGCTGCCTGGAATTCCTTGGCAATTTCGTAGCCGATGCCTCGGTTGCCGCCGGTGACCAGCACGGTCTTGGGAGTGTTCTCGCTCATGAGCTTCCTTGATGAGTCGACCCCTCACGATCAGAGCCGATGCAGCGGCTACGCGGTTGGGGTGTGGACGGATGGACAGACAAACCTTATTTTACCGCGTTTTAGGGTGAAGGTGCCGCAGGCTACACTCCGCTCTTGAACGGTGAACACCTACTCCCCTTCTTTTACATGCCTCATCGGGCGCGTACACTAGCTGAAGCGGAACAGCCCGCACCCCTT
>CALGXU010000523.1 GCA_937935205.1 uncultured Rothia sp. | reverse complement strand
CCACCGTCGGAACCATCACCGAAATCTACGACTACATGCGTCTGCTCTGGGCGCGCATCGGCCACCCGCACTGCCCCGAATGCGGTGAAGAAATCACCCAGCAGACCCCGCAGCAGATCGTCGACATTCTGCAGGAATACCCCGAACGCACCCGCCTGCAAATCCTCGCGCCCGTCGTCAGCGCACGTAAGGGCGAGTTCGTGGACCTTTTCAAGGACCTGCTCACCCAGGGCTACTCGCGTGCCCGCGTGGACGGCGAAACCGTGCAGCTCTCCGACCCGCCCAAGCTCGCCAAGCAGTACAAGCACACCATCGAGGTGGTCGTCGACCGCATCGTTATTAAGGACGGTATTCACCAGCGTCTGACCGACTCCATTGAAACCGCGCTCAAGCTCGCCGACGGCCGCGTGCTCATCGACTTCGTGGATCGCGAGCAGGACGACCCCGAACGCACCCGCTCCTTCAGCGAAAACCTCGCCTGCCCCAACAACCACCCGCTGCAGATCGACACGATCGAACCGCGCGCCTTCTCCTTCAACTCGCCGTTCGGCGCATGTAGCGCCTGCGACGGCATCGGCTCGCGCCTGGAAGTAGACACCGAACTGCTCGTACCCAACCCCGACCTGACCCTCGGCGAGGGCGCTATCGCCCCCTGGTCGCAGGGCAAAGCAACCACCGAATACTGGCTGCGCCTGCTCGCTGGCCTGGGGGAGGAGCTCGGCTTCGACCTGAACACCCCCTTCAAGGACCTGCCCGCCAAGACCCGCGCCGCAATCCTGGACGGCAAGGACTACAAGGTTGAGGTGTCCTACCGCAACCGATTCGGCCGCGAACGCCGCTACACCTCCGGATTCGAGGGCGTGAAGGCGTACATCAAGCGCAAGCACGAAGAAACCGAATCGGACTTCGCCCGCGACCGCTACGAACAGTACATGCGCCAGGTCGCCTGCCCCTCCTGCGGTGGCGCGCGCCTGAACCCGACCATCCTCGGCGTGAAGGTCGGCGGCCAGTCCATCGCAGACATTACCGACCTGTCCCTGGCAGACGCGCTCGCCTTCGTGCGCGGCCTGCAGCTCAGCGCCCGCGAAGCCAAGATCGGCGAGCAGGTCCTCAAGGAAATTGACGCGCGCCTGCAGTTCCTGCTGGACGTGGGCCTGGACTACCTGACCCTCTCACGCTCCGCCGGTACGCTCTCCGGCGGTGAGGCGCAGCGCATCCGCCTCGCAACCCAGATTGGTTCGGGTCTGGTCGGCGTGCTCTACGTGCTCGACGAGCCCTCCATCGGCCTGCACCAGCGCGATAACCGCCGCCTCATCGAAACCCTCACCAAGCTGCGCGATATGGGCAACACGCTTATCGTGGTCGAGCACGACGAAGACACCATGCGCGAAGCCGACTGGATCGTGGACGTAGGACCCGGCGCCGGCGAGCACGGCGGCGAAATCGTGCACTCCGGCAGCTTCGAGGAGCTGTTGAAGAACACCAAGTCCATTACCGGCGACTACATGGCTGGCCGCCGCACTATTGAGGTGCCCGCATCCCGCCGCCCCGTGGATAAGAAGCGTCAGCTGACCGTGCACGGTGCCCGCGAAAACAACCTCAAGAACGTGACCGTGTCCTTCCCGCTGGGCGTGTTCACCGCGGTGACCGGTGTGTCCGGCTCGGGTAAGTCCACCCTCGTCAACGACATTCTGTACACTTCA
>CALGXU010000522.1 GCA_937935205.1 uncultured Rothia sp. | reverse complement strand
ACGCTGGAGGATGGCGTGCTGGTTCCGCCGCGTAATGCGGAGGCGGAGCATCGTGCCGCCCGCGCGCGCCGCCACGGCCTGACGACCGGCGAGGGTGCTACTGCTGAGGGCACTGTTCCCGCAGCGTTCCGCCCCATGCTCGCCGCCCTCACCGAACGCGCCGACGACGCCTCCACCGCTGTGGTGGACATGGACCCCAAGGGGGACGGCACCTCCGTGTCCGTGACCCTGACCTGGGCTGAGCTGAACCAGCAGGTCAACGCCGCCGCGACCCGCCTGCACGCCCTGGGTGTGCGCCCGGGCGACCGTGTGAACCTGATGGTGCCTCCGGGTGCCCGCCTGACCACCCTGATTTACGCCTGCATGAAGCTGGGCGCTGTCATTGTGGTGGCTGATACGGGTCTGGGCATTCCGGGTCTGACTCGCGCGTTGAAGGGCGCTAACCCGAGCTTCCTGGTGGGTATTCCCGCCGCGCTCAGTGCCGCCCGTACCCTGCTGTGGCCGGGTGTGCGTATTTCTGTGGAGCCGCTGGGTTCGGTGCAGGAGAAGCTGTTGGGCGTTGCCGGTTCGGTGTTTACCGCGCCCGCCGCTGACGGTACTCCGGGTGCGCCGGTGCCCACCCCGACCGTGGTGGAGTTCCCCTCCCCCGTGCCGGATGCTGATGCGGCGGTACTGTACACCTCCGGTTCGACCGGCCCGGCTAAGGGCGTGGTGTACACGCAGCGTCAGCTGGCGGGTATGCGTGATGCCATTGCGAATACGTACGGTTTTGCGCCCGGTAGCGGCCTGGTGGCTGGCTTCGCGCCGTTTGCGCTGTTGGGTCCGGCGCTGGGTGCTACCAGCGTGACCCCGACGATGGATGTGACCCGCCCGAAGACTTTGACGGCATCTGCTTTGGCGTCGGCTGCGGCGGCTATTGATGCGTCGGTCGTGTTTGCGTCCCCCGCCGCCCTGGTGAACGTGGTGGCGACCGCCGACGGTCTGAGCGCTGAGCAGCGCGCGGCGTTGGCTAAGGTTCAGACCGTGCTGAGCGCTGGCGCGCCGATTCCCGTGCCGCTGCTGGAGGCGCTCTCCGCCCTGGTGCCGAACGCTTCCCTGCACACCCCGTACGGTATGACCGAGGGTCTGCCGGTGACCGATGTGTCCTTCGAGATGATTCGCCAGGCGATTGCTGAGGGCACCCCGAATGCTGCCGGTGAGGTGCTTGACCCGTTCGCTCGTGACGGCGTGTGCGTTGGTTTCGCGGTGTACGGTGCGGCGGTGGCTATTGCGCCGCTGCTGCAGGACGGTTCGGTGGCGGATGAGCTGACCCACGAGCCGGGTGTGACCGGTGAGATTCTGGTGTCGGCACCGCATGTGAAGGACCGCTACGACACCCTGTGGGTGACTGAGGAGCAGTCCATTAGCACTCCGGGTTGGCATCATACCGGTGACGTCGGACACTTGGACGCTTCGGGTCGTCTGTGGGTTGAGGGTCGCCTCGCGCACGTTCTGCTGACTTCGCAGGGTGTGCTGACCCCGGTTGCGGCTGAGCAGTCCGCCGAGTCCCTGCCGGAGGTTCGCCGCGCCGCCCTGGTCGCGGTGGGCCCTGCAGGTACCGCCGCCCCGGCGCTGGTCATT
>CALGXU010000521.1 GCA_937935205.1 uncultured Rothia sp. | reverse complement strand
CCAGCTTCTCTGCGCGCTCAGCCATCAGACGCTTCTCAGCACCGTTGACCAGCCAGAGGAACAGCACAGCCAGACCCGAGCACACAATCATGAAGACAAACGCGGTGCTCCAACCCCAGTGGTCAACAATAATGCCGATACCGGCAGAAGCCAGAGTTGCACCCAGCGCGTAACCGAACAGGCCGGTGAAGCCCGCAGCGGTACCCGCAACATGCGAAGGCGACAGGTCAATAGCCTGCAGACCAATCAGCATGACCGGGCCGTAAATCAGGCCACCAATCAGAGCCAACGCAACGTACGCAATCCACAGCGGCGCATCCGAAGAAGGCAGCCAGTACAGCAGAATCGCGCCGACGGTCGCAACCAGGAACAGGATACCCGCGGGGGAGCGGCGACCCTTGAACATGCGGTCAGAAACGTAACCGCACAGGACGGTACCGCCAATACCGGCAAGTTCCAGAATCGAGAAGCCCGCAATGCCGCCCTCAAGGGAAGCGTGACGCACATCGTGCAGGTACTTCGGCGCCCACACCAGCACGCCGTAACGCAGGGTGTACACGAACACGTTCGCCAGAGCCAGGTACACCATGGTCGAGTTGGTCAGCACGTGCTTACGGATGGTGGTCCACGTGGACTCTGCACGATCCTCAGCGGTGGACTCAACCTTGTGCGGGTCGTTGCGGTACACGTCAACGGTGGGCAGGCCCTCCGCCTCGGGGTTATCACGGATCAGCAGCCACGCCACGAAGGCCAGCACGAAGCTGATGACAGCCGGGAACCAGAAAGCAACTTCCCAGGTCTTACCGAACATGGAGAAGCCCCACGCAACCAGCAGACCGGACAGCGCACCACCAACATTGTGAGCGGTGTTCCACCAGGAAACCTTCGTGCCGCGCTCGCTGGTGGAGAACCAGTTCACGAGCACACGGCCGGAGGGCGGCCAACCCATGCCCTGGAAGATACCGTTGAAAACCATGATGGTCGCCATGATGGAGGCGATAGCGGCAGCGTAGCCCGTCGCACCCGCGCCTTCACCCATGTAACCGGTCATTGCCAGCAGGATGTTTGCAACGCCCGAAAGTACCAGACCAATCGGCAAGAAGAGACGCGCATTGGAGCGGTCAGAAATCATTGCGGTGAAGAACTTACTGAAGCCGTAAGCCAGCAGCAGTGCGGTGGACAGTGCACCGATTGCGGCGTTGCTGAAGCCCAGTTCCTTGGTCAGAATCGGGGTGACCAGCGGGACGTTGTTACGAATCAGGTAGAAGGTCGCGTAACCGATGAAGATACCCATGAAGACCTGCAGGCGCATGCGCGGGTACTTTGCAGAAACTTCTGCCTCGCTCAGTTGAGGCTTGGGCGCCGGAATGGCGAGCCAGCGGGGTACAGAACCCTTCTTCTTCTTTGATGAAGTGGTAGTAGTCATGTTTCGCATTCTATAAGTGGGGTCTTATAAAAATGCTAATCTACTGGGCATGTTTTCACTAAATTGTTCAGCATGGTGAACGAATATTCAGAGTGATTATTCTATAAATACGTGTTCTGCCCCGAAATTACAGGGAAGTGCGTAATCCATGTGATGCGCATCTATCTACTGGGCAACATTGCCGTGAATGATGCAATGAATATAAATACTTTCTTCGTTGAGTAAATGCATGTTTTGGTCAGACCACAACTAAATTTAGGGTTATTTATACCCTAAGTTCAAAAAGAGAACCACTTGAACACCACTAAATCGGTGCTCCACAAACACCCGCAGGCATCCACCCGCTCAACCCAAAAACCGCCCAGAAAACCAGCGCAACCACCAAGCACAGGCACAGCCAACAAGCACCGCCAC
>CALGXU010000520.1 GCA_937935205.1 uncultured Rothia sp. | reverse complement strand
CACATTTGTACCGCGAATACCGTACGACGAATAATCGTGAATATCGCTCAGCTGGAAGAACCACGTCTGCAACGAAGCATCAAGAATCTGCGAGGGGATATTCTTCGCGCGACTCGTCGACACCACGCAGTGAATACCAACAGCAGGACCATCCGCATACACGCGGTAAAAATTCGCCAACAAATCCATGCTCACAGCGTCAGAGAACTCATCACGCAGCGTCGCAAAACCATCCAAAACAATGAAAAGAGGCTTACGGCGTGACGCATCAGCACGGCGAGCATCAAGCTCCGACTTCACAAAACGCAAGAAACGAGCCTGACGCTCCCTGGCGCCCTGACCGGTACCCACAGCAGAAACAACATGCGGCAGGGAGTGTAGAGGTAGCAAACCATCAGCGCCCATATCCACCAGAACAATATCGATGTCCTCCGGCAAATAATGCTGAGCCAAACCCAGCACCACAGACTGAATCGTCGTGGTCGTACCACTACCGGCAACACCCACCAACAGCAGGTTGCTCATCTCAATATTCCAGCCCATAGGCACCTGACGCTGCAACTCCGGCTCATCACCCAAAGTGCACATCAGAACACCATCCTGGATACCACCCACAGTGGGAAGATCCGGGTCAGGGAAGCCACGCACACCAAAATCAGCCAAATCAACATACGAACCCAACGGCTCAGGCCACACCTTACGAGGAGCAACCGCACCACGAGCCGCATGAGCCGCCACAACAGCGTCAATCAGCAGATCCAGGTCATTCGCATCACTTGACGACACCTTCGGACGTGCACGCTCCGAACGAGGAGTGCCGATACTATCGGTCGCACGAACCTCCAGAGAAGTCACCACCTCAGTGCCGCTCTGACCCGTCACCAGGGCAGTCTGCACCGGCGAAATATCGTTCTGGCCCAGCTTCACGTAGGCGCGACCCATCTGCGAACGCGAAATCTCCGAAGCATCCGGAACACCAATCACGTTCGAAGAATCCTCACGGCTCTGCACACGCAACGCCACACGCAAGTTCGTATTCGCCAGAATGTCATCATTCACCACGCCGGCAGGACGCTGAGTCGCCAAAATCATGTGCACACCCAGGGTACGACCCACCGCACCAATACTCACCAGCGACGATAGGACAT
>CALGXU010000519.1 GCA_937935205.1 uncultured Rothia sp. | reverse complement strand
GCTCGAGCAGCACTTCAACAACCCCAACGCTGAAGCAGGCCACGACACCGAGGAGCACCGCGCCGAGGTTCGCGAGAACACCGAGACCGCATTCAAGAACGAGATGGTTCTCGACGCTGTTGCGGACAAGGAAGAAGTGACCGTCGACCAGGCTGAGATGATTAACTACATCATCACCATGAGCTCCCAGTACGGCATGGACCCCAACCAGTTCGCACAGATGCTGGACGGCTCCGGCCAGGCAGGCGCACTGGTCGGCGAGGTTCGCCGCTCCAAGGCTCTGGCAGCAGTGCTGAAGACCGCAGTGGTCAAGGACACCAAGGGCAACGTTGTTGACCTGTCCAAGTACCTGGGCGAGGGCGAAGAGGCAGCTGCCTAAATCCCCGCCACGGTCTGCAAGAAGTCACCCCGCTAGAGGGCGTGCGCTGATTGCTTGAAACGTGTAGCCTCAGCGGGCATCCACCGAATTACCGGTTGGGTGCCCGCTGAGGCTCTTTTCACCCCAAACTATTCCGCCCTCAAGTTATTCCGTACCGAGGTTTTCGCCTCTGCTTCACCCCCTGGCGAACGAACAACCCGAAGGGAAGCGGGGGAGAGCAACTATCGGTAAGGTAGTAGCAACGAAACTTTTCGCGTGCGCTCCGGCGCGTAAATCGCGCAAAGATGCAGCGAAGACCCATTAGAGAAGAAGAGGAAGAATGTCCAGCTACATGCCTCTGCCCATCGGCGCCTCCCAGGCAGCCGGCGTGGCGCCCGCGCCGTCTATGGCAACCCCCATCGTTGGTGCCCAGGAAGATTACGTCTACAACAGCCTCCTGAAGGAGCGCATTATCTGGCTCGGCTCCGAGGTGCGCGACTCCAACGCTAACCTCATCTGCTCCCAGATGCTGCTGCTCTCGGCTGAAGACCCCGAGGCAGACATCTACCTGTACATCAATTCTCCTGGCGGCTCCGTCACCGCTGGCATGGCTATCTACGACACCATGCAGCTCATCCCGAACGACGTGGTGACCGTGGTGACCGGTATGGCGGCGTCCATGGGTCAGTTCCTGCTCACCGCAGGCACCATCGGCAAGCGTTACGCAACCCCGAATGCCCGCATCCTCATGCACCAGCCCCTCGGCGGTATTGGCGGTACCGCATCGGATATCCGCACCCAGGCTGAGCTGATTCTGGACATGAAGAAGCGCCTGGCAGAGATTACCGCTGAGCGCACCGGCAAGAGCCTGGAAACCATCCTGAAGGATAACGACCGCGACAACTGGTTCAACGCGGAAGAAGGCCTGGAATACGGCTTCTTCGACCACATTGCCACCACCGCCGGTAAGCTGCCCGAATCGAAGAACGCATAAGGGAGATGCACATGAACTACCTGCCGAACGATATCACCACCTCGGCGCCGGCTATGCCGAGCAACCGCTACGTGCTCCCCAGCTTCGAGGAGCGCACCCCCTACGGTTACAAGCGTCAGGACCCGTACGCAAAGCTGTTCGAGGACCGCATCATCTTCCTGGGCACCCAGGTGGACGACGCATCCGCTGACGACATCATGGCTCAGCTGCTGGTGCTGGAGGCGCAGGACCCCGAGCGTGACATCACCCTGTACATCAACTCGCCCGGCGGCTCCTTCACCGCAATGACCGCCATCTACGACACCATGCAGTTCATCCGCCCCGAGATCCAGACCGTGTGCCTGGGTCAGGCGGCATCCGCTGCGGCGGTTCTGCTGGCAGCCGGTACCCCCGGCAAGCGTCTGGCACTGCCGAACGCTCGCGTGCTGATTCACCAGCCCGCACTGAGCGGCCAGCAGGGCGGTCAGGCATCTGACATTGAGATTCACGCGAACGAGGTTATGCGTATGCGTGAGTGGACTGCACAGACCCTGGCACTGCACTCGGGCAAGACCTACGAGGAAGTTGACCGCTCCATTGAGCGTGACAACATTCTGACTGCGGCTGCTGCCCTGGAGTATGGCCTGGTCGATAAGGTGCTGGAGTCGCGTAAGCTGCGTAAGCCTGCGACCAACACCGCTATTTCCCACACCTAAACTTTAGTTTTGAGGAATATCCCCGAGCATTTTTCGGGGGAGGGGCGGCATCGCGCCGTGTGCGAGCCTTCGGGCTGGTACGCGGTGCGGTGCCGCCCTTTGTGCGCCCTCTGATGTGTGCCCACTGTTTTGTACCCGCTAGGTGGGTTGCGGTGAGACCAGCTGATATGTGGTGTTGACCTGCGCTTTTGTGCCGGGTTTATCGTCTGCAGGGCTGTACCATCAGCCGGGCTTTACCGTCACATACTGGAGTATTAGCCCCGCCGCCGTCATAAAAGACGCGCTTTGTCATATGCCCGGTAAGTCCGTCCATTTGCGGTGCGTAATTCTGAGTTCCGGGGTGAACTCCGGTAGCCTTAGAGAAGGAGAAAATTAGAGTATTTCATACCGTTTTTCTCACTCAAACCAGGGCGCCCACCACCGCCCCTCCTAAGAAATCACCGCAGACATCAGAACACTGACCCGTCTGCACCGATTTCACCACGCCGATCGAAAGGGAATCTCCGTGGCCACAGACGTCATTGCCCCTCCCGAACAGCCCAACGCCAGCATGCGATGCTCCTTCTGCAAGAAGACTCGCGCGCAGGTTTTCAAGATTGTGCTCGGCCCGAACGTTTCCATCTGCGACGAGTGCGTGGAGCTGTGCGAAGAGATTCTCGCTGAAGAGCGTCTGAAGGTGAAAGCCACCGCGGCGGCGCCCGCGCCTCAGCTGGCTACTCCGCGCGAAATTTACAGCTACCTCAACGACTACGTCATCGGTCAGGACGCGGCGAAGCGTACCCTGGCGGTGGCGGTGTACAACCACTACAAGCGCATCCACGATATTGATAACCCGGTGTTGACCTCCCGCATTCTTTCGGCGACCGCGGGGGAGCAGGTGGAACTGGGCAAGTCGAATATTCTGATGCTCGGCCCGACCGGCTGCGGTAAAACCTACCTGGCGGCAACCCTGGCGAAGAAGCTGGACGTGCCCTTCGCACTGGTCGACGCAACCACCCTCACCGAGGCGGGCTACGTGGGTGACGACGTGGAGAACATTCTGCTGCGCCTCATCAACGCCGCTGACGGTGATATTGCCAAGGCTCAGCGCGGCATCATTTACATTGACGAGATCGACAAGATTGCCCGCAAGGGTGGCGAGAACCTCTCCATCACCCGTGACGTGTCCGGTGAGGGCGTGCAGCAGGCGCTGCTGAAGATTATTGAGGGCACCGTGGCGACCGTCCCGCCGGAGGGCGGCCGCAAGCATCCGGCCCACGCGAACATTGAGATCGATACCTCCAATATTCTCTTCATCGTGGCCGGTGCCTTCGACAATATTGACGACCGCATCGCGGCCCGCGTGGGTGCCGGCGGCATCGGTTTCGGTGCTGAACTGGGCGGTTCCGTGAAGAACCCGCTGGACCAGATCATGCCCGAGGACCTGGCACACTACGGCATTATCCCCGAGCTGATTGGCCGTCTGCCGGTCATCTCGACCCTGAGCGAGCTCAACGAAGAAGAGCTGGCTCGAGTGCTGACCGAGCCGAAGAACGCACTGCTCAAGCAGTACCGTCACCTCTTCGCCCTGGACGGTGTGGAGCTCATCATCGACGACGCGGCAGTCGCGGCTATTGCACGCCTCGCCGCTGAGCGCGGTACCGGTGCCCGCGGCCTGCGTTCCATGATGGAGCAGATTCTGCAGCCGATTATGTTCGACATCCCGGACCGCACCGACGTGGTGTCCATCGTCATTGGTGAGGACACCGTGCTCAACGGCACCGAGCCCCGCTACGTGCTGCAGGCACCCGACCCTGAAGCGGAGACCACCCGCGCTGTGAAGGGGGAGGCGAAGACCGCCTCCCTGAAGGACACGGAGCGTCAGGCGGCATAACCGAATACTTCCAGCCGACAGGCTAGGGAATAAAGAAGCCGTCGCCCCGGTTATACGGGGTGACGGCTCACTAGCAGGTACCGCTTTCGTTGGTATGTGTTGAAGAACGTGTGCTGAAGAGCGTGTACCGAAGAATAAGCGCCGGTTCATAGAAGCGGCTGGCGCAACCGTATGAGAGAGGAACACTCATGACTGAGAACGCACCCGCACAGATTGATTTCTGGTTCGACCCGATCTGCCCCTGGTGCTGGATTACCTCCCGCTGGATTGGTGAGGTGCAGAAGGTCCGCAACATTGAGGTGACCTGGCGCCCCTTCTCCCTGTCCATGCACAACCAGGGCCGTGACCTGCCCGCCGACTACCAGGCAAAGATGGATCAGTCCTGGGCACCGACCCGCCTTATCACCGCTGTGCGCGAGCTGCACGGCAACGAGGTCATCAAGCCCCTCTACGACGCTCTGGGCGAGCAGATTCACCACAACAGCAACAAGGCTGATTCCTACCGCGACGCAATCGTCAAGGCGCTGGAAGAGGTCAACCTGCCCGCAGAGCTGGCGGATGTCGCCTTCACCGATCAGTACGATGAGCAGATGCGCGCCTCCCTGGATCTGGCGCTGGAGACCGTGGGCGGCACCGATGTGGGTGTTCCGCTGATCTCTATCAACGGTACCGCTTTCTTCGGCCCGGTCATCTCCCCGAGCCCCGCCGGTGAAGAGGCAG
>CALGXU010000518.1 GCA_937935205.1 uncultured Rothia sp. | reverse complement strand
TGAGAAAAAGCGCATTCACATTCACTAGTAAGTGCCCAAAAACGATAGAGTGGAATCAGATAACACTCGATACGAAGCGGACGAGACATGACTCAACCCCCTGAAAACCACCAGCAGCCCGGCGGGCAGTTCAACGCCCAGCCCGGCCAGCAGGCATTCCGTGCCCCCGGTGACCCCCTCCCGCAGGACCTCTCCGCCGGCTGGCTCCCCGAAGACGAGCGCCAGAAGCCGGTCAGCCCCCTGCCCCAGCCGAGGCTCTTCGCCTACCAGTCGATGCTGCCGCCGAAGGTGCTGCACGCGCTGCGTCACCCCTCCGAAATTCCGTGGCTGGTCGCCGCCTACGCGGTCACCGCGGTCGGCTACATTGTGCTGTTCATGGCGCTCGCTGACCTGTTCAGCTCGATGATGCGTTACGTCTTCAGCTCAACCGGTGAAGGCTCGGTTCGAGTACCTTCTTCCGGTAGCACCACCGCAAGCATGGAAGACCTGATTTTCCAGACGGTTGGTCTGCTCATCCTGGGCCCGATTGTCATCTTCATTGTTCGTGCAATCTACTACGCGCAGCAGCGTGTGCGCGGTGTGCGCATCACCCCGACCCAATTCCCTGAGGCGTACCAGATGCTCGCTGAAGCAGCTGAGGCTGCGGGTCTGCGCCGTGTACCGGACGCGTACGTTATTCTCGGTAACGGCATGATGAACGCTTTCGCGGCAGGTCACGGTTTCCGCCGCTACATCTGCCTGTACTCTGACCTGTTTGAGATCGGCGGTAAGTCCCGTGACCCGGAGGCGCTGCGCTTCATTATTGGCCACGAGGTTGGTCACATCGCCGCAGGTCACGTCGGTTATTTCCGTCTGATTTTCACTACGCTGTTCAACCAGATTCCGGTGCTGTCGAGTGCGCTGTCGCGTTCGCAGGAGTACACCGCGGACAACTTCGGTTACCGTTTCTGCCCCGAGGGTGCTGAGGGTGCCGTCAAGGTGCTTGCGGCAGGTAAGTACCTGAACAAGCAGGTCAACTTCGATGAGCTTGCCGACCGTGCCGTCACCGACCGCGGCCTTGCCGTCTGGTACGTGAACCTGCTGGCAAGCCACCCCGTTCTCACCTGGCGTGCGCACGCGCTGCGTGACCGCACCCAGCCCGGCCGCCTGTTCTGGCGCCCGACGGAGAACCCGGTCAAGGATGCCGCACCGCGCGTTCCTGTCCTGATTCCGGCGGCGGAGCCGGTGCATATGTGGCCCGACCCGATTCAGTCCACCGAGTTCATGCGTGAACACCAGGACGCGTGGGCCGACCACACCCTGGAAACCGTGGACGTGTACCCCAAGCCTGAGAACGCCCCCGAGTTCGACGCGAACTCGACGTTGTTCGCTGGCTGGCTCACCGAGCAGGCTCGTGCCTTCCACGGCCAGCGTTGGGATGCGTACGCTGCCGCCGGTGGCGCGCCGGCACCGGGTGCTCCCGGTGGCCCGCAGGCGCCCGGTCAGCCGGGTGCGCCTCAGCCTAATTTTGGTGGCGCACAGCCGAACTTTGGCGAGTCCCAGCCCGGTAATACTCAGCCCGGTACTGCCCAGCCCGGTTACGGCCAGTACGGTAGCAACCAGTACGGCACTGACTCTGCCACCCCGAACCAGTACGGTAGCTCCTCTGAGGGTGGCTCGTACGGTCAGGGTTACGGCTTCGATAGCGATAAGAAGTAGTTCCTGAGCTGCAGGCCCAAGAACCTAGGCCCAAGAACCTTGATGAACCCGTCGGGGTGCGTGAAGCGCCCCGGCGGGTTCAGCCGTTAACTGTCTCTTACGCGACCCTCAGGTGAGAAGGTGGCCCGCCACCGCATCCGCAGCGTGGTGCGGTCATAGAATGGAAACCATGCTCGCATCACTTCGCTCCATCAAGCTTGACCCGTTGCTGACCATGCTCATTAGCGCGGTTATCCTCGCAATTATCGTGCCGGCGCGCGGCGACTTCGCCGAATGGTTCAGCACCGGAACCAAGTTCGCGGTTGCCCTGCTGTTCTACCTGTACGGCGCTCGTCTCTCCACCGCGGAGGCTATTCGCGGCCTGACCCACTGGCGTCTGCACCTGATGATTCTGAGCTGCACGTTCGTGCTGTTCCCCCTGGTCGGTTTGGCACTCTCACCGCTGCGTCTTGTGCTCGGTGATGGGTTGTACATGAGCATTCTGTTCTTGACCTTTGTGCCCTCGACCGTGCAGGCGTCGATTGCGTTCACCTCGATTGCGGGCGGTAACGTGGCGGCGGCGATTGTGAGCGCCTCGCTCTCTTCGATTGTGGGTGTGGTGGCGACCCCGCTGCTCGCCATGATGCTGATGAACACGGGCCATATTGAGTTCTCCGGAACGGTCTTCCTGGACATCGCCATTCAGCTGTTTCTGCCGTTCGTGCTCGGTCAGCTGACGCGCCGCTGGGTGGGGGAGTTCGCCAAGAAGCCGACCACCAAGTGGCTGGACAAGTTCTCGGTCATGATGATTGTGTATTCGGCGTTCTCCGCTTCGGTGGTGCAGGGCGTGTGGACGCGCGTGGCGTGGTGGCAGATCGTGCTGTTGGTTGTGCTCATGGCGATTATTGTGGTGTTCATGCTGTGGCTGACCGACCAGCTGGCTAAGCGCCTGGGGTTCAACCGTGCCGACCGCATTACGATTCAGTTCTGCGGTTCGAAGAAGTCGCTGGCGGCTGGCCTGCC
>CALGXU010000517.1 GCA_937935205.1 uncultured Rothia sp. | reverse complement strand
CCGACCTTGTGTACCTCGAGGTCCAAAGCCAGTCGAAGCAGGAGCAGCAGAACGAAGCCGACGAAGAGTCCTAGTCTCTTTCTGCCCTACCCGAAACGGTTTGTCTGGGCTGGAGAGAATATGTTCTAGTCCGGTATCCGCTAGATAAAAACAGAGAAGCCCCAGGTTAGAGATATTTCTAACCTGGGGCTTCTGCTACCTATTGAATCTGGAACACAAAAGCGGGGGCTCCATCCTCGAGGCGCCTATGTTGTTTATAAGCTAGGGTGCCGCAGAGGGGGCACTCCCCCGCCCGCGTTGTCCGGTGAAGCCTCCACTGCTGCTACCACCAAACCTAGCCAGCGCATCCGGCTCAGCATCCCAGACCCGAGCACACGACAAGAGCAACCTAGACACAGAAACCCCCCGCCGTCCCGTAGCGAACTACAGTATGGCGGGGGTTTCACGTACGCTCCCCTGCGGGTGCATCCTCAACAGTAGCGACCAACCAGCTATAAGCCAAGCCAGCAGCCCGCGGCGGGACGTCTTACGCGAGCAGGGTCGGCTTCACCTGACGGAGCTTATCCAGCAGACCGTTCACGAACTTCGGAGATTCATTCGTGGACAGCACACGCGCCAGACCGACAGCCTCAGAAATTGCGACAGCATCCGGAACTTCGTCATTGTACAGAAGCTCCCAAGTGCCAATACGCAGCACGGCACGGTCCACGGCGGGCATACGCTCGAAGGACCAGTCACGGGCGTAAGTCTCCACAAACTCGCGGATCTCTTCGTCGTGGTCGCGGACGCCACGAATGATTTCCTCAGAGTAAGCAGAGATCTGCGCTACCGTGTACAGTCGGCGGCGGCGGAGTACCTCAATATAATCTTCGTTGCGCTGATCCGCCTCGAAGAGCACTTCGAGGGCGCGCAATCGGGCTTTCGTACGCGAATTCATTAGTCGTTCACGCGACCGAGGTACTCACCGGTGCGGGTGTCAACCTTGACCTTGGTGCCGGTCTCCAGGAACAGGGGAACCTGAATCTCGTAGCCGGTCTCAACGGTTGCGGGCTTGGTGCCGCCGGTGGAGCGGTCACCCTGCAGGCCGGGCTCGGTGTAGGTGATTTCGAGGACCACGGATGCGGGCAGCTCAATGTACAGGGGGCTACCCTCGTGCATTGCGATGGTTGCGGTCTGGGACTCGAGCATGTAGTTTGCTGCGTCGCCAACAACGGTTGCGGGAACGTTGATCTGGTCGTAGGTCTTCATGTCCATGAAGACGTAGTCGTCGCCGTCCTGGTACAGGTACTGGTAGTCGGAGCGGTCAACGGTTGCGGTTTCGATCTTAGCGCCAGCGTTGAAGGTGCGGTCGACGACCTTGCCGGAGGTAACGTTGCGCAGCTTGGTGCGGACGAATGCGCCGCCCTTACCGGGCTTAACGTGCTGGAACTCTACGACGGACCAGAGGTTGCCGTCAATCTTCAGGACGGCGCCGTTCTTAATATCGGTAGTGGATGCCATGGGGCTCTCCTTCGTGTCATCGACGCCCACGCCGTAGTGGTACCCGGCGCGGCGCTAAGTTTTCAATGAGCAAAAATATGTCCCGTACATTCTACAGGATGCGCACGAATTTGCCTAGCAGGGGCGCCACAGTTTCTGTGGCACCCCCACCCGGCTACCGCATGCTGACTGCCATATGCGGCGGGCATGTGCCGTGTGCATCCGATGAATATACGGGACTCACCACCTACTCGGTAATCTCCTGGTAGGTCATGTACAGGATCGAGTCGTCCGGCACCTCGTAGACGCGCGGGCGAGCCAGACCGTCAAGAATGATGAAGCGTAGCAGGTTGCCACGTGCCTTCTTGTCGCGGCGCATTGCTTCGAGCAGCTGGGGCCATGCGTCTGCCTTGTAGGAGGTGGGCAGGCCCAGGGATTCGAGGATGCGGCGGGTGCGTGCCACGAGTTCTTCGTCGGCGTGGCCGGTTGCCAGCGCCAGTTCGGCGGCGTAGACCATGCCGACGGATACTGCCGCGCCGTGACGCC
>CALGXU010000516.1 GCA_937935205.1 uncultured Rothia sp. | reverse complement strand
GGTTGCGGGGTGGGCTATGGGGTCGGTGTCCCAGGGGCTGTGGGCGTAGTTGTGTTCGGCGGTGTCGGCGATGGTGTCGCCGTGGCGGGTGAGCCAGGTGTAGTAGCTACTGTGGCGGATTTCTTCGATGGGTGCCAGGAGGGTGAGTGCCTGCTGTTCAGGGTTGAGTGCCCAGATGCTGGCGCCGCCTGCGTAGATGACGTCTTCGCAGCGTAGTTCGCTGACGATGCGCGGGTCGTGGAGCAGGTGGAGCCATGCGTTGATGGGGATTTGGGTGTCGACGTCCTGTTGGATTTCTTCGATGGCGGCGAGCTGTGCGGTGTTGGGGTGCAGTTGGCGTTGGCGTACGGTGTTGTCGCCGTCGATGACGATGGCGTAGAAGCGGGTGAGGGTTTCGCCGTTGTGGCAGGTGGGGAGTTTGGAGAAGGTTTCGTGCAGGAAATCGGCGCGTTCACTGTGGGTGCAGGGTTCATCGGGCAGGTTGACGCGCAGGCTGGGACCGAGAGTGTCGTCGGTTGCGGTGAGGATGATGAGTGAGTGGTCGGGCCAGTAGCCGTGCTGGTGAAGGGCGCAGCTGAGCACGTCGTATTCGTTGCGGATGGGCGGGGGCGTGTCGTAGCCACTGTGGTTGTGGTCGTTGTGGAAGCGGTCGCTGCGGAGGTGGTCGTTGTTGGGGGTATTGCCGTTGGAGATGTTGTTTGCGTTCATGCCTTCACGGTGGCATGGTTTGCGTGGGGTTCGGGGTTAAACAAATAAATCTGTGGATACTCCGGTTCATGTATCCGAAGGTTCCACAGATTTATTCGTATTGTTCGTTTGTGCGTGGGGGTTTGTCCACAGCGGCGCGGGGTGGCGCGTCATAATCTGTAACGCAATACCTGTAATGCAATACCCGGCGGGCAACCCGCCGCTCCCCTATGATTGCTCCCCTACCGCGCGCACTTATTGTTCGTCGAGGAACCGTTCGAAGAGCGCACCAATCTCATCGCGGCTGGGCACGTTGTGCGCGTCGCGTCGCGAGAGGGGAACCGCAATATCGGAGGTGCGGAAGTTCTCGTCGTAGTTCTCCTCCATGGTCGTGATCATGCGACCGATTTCGGGGTTCTGCTTGACCTGGTCGTTGATCTGGCTGTGCACGTGGCGTGCGGCTTCGCGCAGGTTCTCGGTGGGTAGGGAGAGGTGCGCCGCCATGCCCACGTGTTCGAGGGCGGTGAGGGTGCCCTGCGGCAGGTCCGCCTCCGAAATGTACTGGGGAATGTTCACGCCGAAGCCGACGGTGTCGATTCCGTTTTCGGTGAAGAGCACTTCCAGCAGGTTGGTGACGGTCGCGTGCACGTCCGCGCTGGGCTTCCACGGGGAGATGCCGCGAATCAGGTCCTTGCGGGAGCCGTGCGCGGTAATCGGGAAGGGGCGGGTGTGCGGCACCGGCATGGGGAATGCGGAGACCAGCACGACCAGGGAGGGCTTGACCCGCTGGGCGATGGTCAGCACCGCCTTTTCGAAGCGCTGCCACTGCAGGTCCGGTTCGGCACCGGTGAGCAGCAGGAACGGCTTGTCGAGGCTGTCTTCTACGGCGTAGAGCTTCAGCTGCGGGTATTGCGGCTTTTCGAAGTGGTCTTTTTCGTAGCGGATGTAGGGGCGGCGGGCACGGTAGTCGTGCAACTGGTCGCTGTCGAACTCGACGATTTCAATGTTTTTGAGTTCGCTGAGCAGCACCTGTCCGAGCTGACCCGCGGTGGAGCCTGCGTCTTGCGGGCTGGAGAGGGCGATGACGAGGGTCAGCCCGTGCATCCTGGGGTCGTCCAATATTTTGGTGTTGGCTAAGTAGAGATCTTCGGGGTTGAGCATTACGCCTCCTCACTTCTGTCTGGTTCGCGCCGTGTTCGGGGGTGGGCTGAGTGTTTCTGCCGGTACCCGAGGTGTTGGGGCGAAGGGGCGTCTTCTGTTATCTGACGCTTTCCGTAGTCTTTCATTTTATGCCACTACGGCGCTGTCTCGACAGTATGCGGGCTTTTCTCGCAGTAGGTGAACTTGTTGGGCTCCTTGCCGGCGTTCTTATGGCACCGTAGCTTGGGCGTCTTGTGCGTTTTTTCTGCTCTACCGACTGTTCGGGGTGAGAGCTGAACCTCACGCCCTCCTACATATCCGTGTAGAGTAGAAGCAGTAGTCCGCGCGGCTTTGCGCGGCGGTATTCATCCTCACTCTTCGAGGGCCTACAGTTGAGTTTTTCGGGCGCGAGGATGTGCCCCGACTATTTTGAGAAGACATACGCAAAGGAGTAACGATGTCTCTGTCTCTGTCTATTCACAGCACCGACCTTGAAGCGCTCGAAGCTGACGTTCTGGTTCTGGGCGTTCTGAAGGGTTCGGACGGCGCGTACCTGGCGCCGAGCTCCCTGTCTGAGGACTCTGTTGAGGGTATTAACGAGCTGCTGGAGGCGCTGGGCGCCTCGGGTGCCCCCGATCAGCTGCTGCGTCTGCCCGGCCTTGAGGACACCGGTGCTGGCATTGTGGCGCTGGCGGGTCTGGGCTCTGACACTGCTGAGGGTCAGGAGCGTCTGGACGCTCTGCGTTACGCCGCCGGTTCTGCGGCTCGTCAGCTGGTTGGTTCCGCTGAGGAGATTGCTTTCGATTTCGGTGTTTCTTCGGTAGAGGAAATTGAGGCTATTGCTCACGGCGCCGTGCTGGGTAACTTCGTTGAGGAGGGCCTGCGTTTCAAGACCAAGGATTCGGTCCAGGAAGAGATCGATTCCATTCTGATTGTTTCTTCGATTGATCAGGAAGAGGCTGAAGAGGCTCTGGTGCACGCCCTGGTTCTGGGTGAGACCGCTAAGGATGCTCGCCGTCTGGTGAACCTGCCTCCGTCGCACCTGTACCCGGAGACTTTCGCTGAGTTCGCTGCTGAGGTCGCTGAGGATTACTCGAACATTGAGATTGAACTGTTCCACCACGACCGCCTGGCTGAGGAGGGCTTCGGCGGCATTTCCGGTGTTGGTCAGGGTTCGCCCCGCAAGCCGGTTCTTGCCGTTGTGAAGTACACCCCGGAGAACCCGAAGGCTCACGTTGCTCTGGTTGGCAAGGGTATTACTTTCGACACCGGTGGTAACTCGCTGAAGCCTGCCGCTTCGATGATGACCATGAAGTGCGATATGGCGGGTGCTGCTGCCGTGCTGAACGCTGTGGTTGCTTCCGCTGAGCTGGATGTGCCGGTTGCTGTGACCGGTTACCTGTGCCTGGCTGAGAACATGCCCGGCGGTCACGCTCTGCGCCCGGAGGACATTATCACCATGCGTGACGGTCGTACCGTTGAGGTTCTGAACACTGACGCTGAGGGCCGCCTGGTCATGGCTGATGGTATTGCTCTGGCTTCTGAGTCGAACCCGGACGTCATCCTGGATATCGCTACCCTGACCGGTGCCGCTATGGCTGCTCTGGGTCTGCGCACTGCGGCTCTGCTCGGTGACGAGGAGATTCGCGACCGCGTGATTGCAGCCGGTGCCGCTGCGGGTGAGGCGTACTGGCCGATGCCGCTGGAGTCCTACCTGCGTAAGAGCCTGGAGTCCCCCGTTGCTGACATCAAGAACATTGGTTCCCGCTACGGTGGCGCGCTGACTGCTGGCCTGTTCCTGAAGGAGTTCGTGGGCGAGGGCATCCCCTGGGCTCACCTGGATATTGCGGGCCCCGCGTTCAACGAGGAGGCACCCTACGGCTTCACCCCGAAGGAGGGTACCGGCTTCGGTACCGCTACCCTGGTGAACTTCATCCAGTCGTACGCCAAGTAGTCTGCTTGGCTGGGCGCGCGTCCTAGCTGGTGCATCCTAGCTGGTGCGCCCCTATCTGGCGCGCGGCCACACAGCACAGAGCTCAGCATAGAGCTGATTTGAGGAGGGCTCTCCGGTATTTCTGCCGGGAAGCCCTCCTCTGCGTCTTTTCTTGGCTGCGTCTTTTCTTGGTTGCGTTCTGTGCGACCGCCCTAGTGGTCCTGTCACCACGCCGTTCTATGACGCGCCTCTTTTCTTGAGTGATGAAAAATTTGCGGTGTTTGGGCGATTAATCGGCTAAAACCGCCCTGAGTGAACTTAAACGACCGCCAACGGGGGTATTGTTGTATTAAGTGTTTTTCTGCGTACGCGGAGGGGCGCGCGATTTTTTGTGAGTCGCGGGCCTTTCGCGCATGCTGGGAAACCTACCAATAAATTGGTAAAGAACTCATTGCAGGGGTCTTTAGCCCCAACAACTATGCAAGGGAGCAATATCGTGGCTCAAGAATTCGACATCCTCATCCTCGGCGGCGGTTCCGCTGGCTACTCTGCAGCTATTCGCGCACGCCAGCTAGGCTTCACCGTCGGCCTGATCGAGAAGGAAAAGGTCGGCGGCACCTGCCTGCACACCGGCTGTATCCCCACCAAGGCGTACCTGCACGCTGCTGAGCTGGCTGAAGAGGCACGCGAGGCGTCCAAGGTTGGCGTTAACGCTGTTCTGCAGTCCATCGAGATGGGCAAGGTTCGCGATTACAAGGACGGCATCGTCTCCGGTAAGTTCAAGGGTCTTGCAGGCCTGCTGAAGATGAAGGGCATTGAGGTTATCCCCGGCGAGGGTAAGCTCACCGCTCAGGACACCATCACCGTCGGTGGTGTTGAGTACAAGGGTAAGAACATTATCCTGGCATCCGGCTCGGTCTCCAAGACCTTCGGTCTGCCCATTGAGGGTCGCGTTCTGACCTCCACTGAGGCACTGGAGATGGACTACCTGCCCAAGAGCGCTATCGTGCTCGGTGGCGGCGTGATTGGTTGCGAGTTCGCATCCATGTGGAACGCTATGGGCGTTGACGTCACCATCATCGAGGGCCTGCCGAACCTGGTTCCCAACGAGGACCCGGCAATCATCAAGGTTCTGGAGCGTGCGTTCAAGAAGCGCGGCATCAAGTTCAACACCGGCACCCTCTTCGAGAAGGTTGAGCAGGACGCTAACGGTGCTAAGGTCACCCTGGCTGACGGCAAGGTCTTCGAGGCAGAGATTGTTCTGGTCGCTGTTGGTCGTGGCCCGAACACCGCAAACATGGGCTACGAGGAGCAGGGCATCCCCATGGATCGCGGCTTCGTCCTGGCTAACGAGCGTCTGCACACCGGCGTTGGCAACATCTACGCTGTTGGCGACATCGTCCCCGGCGTTCAGCTGGCTCACCGCGGTTACCAGCAGGGTATCTTCGTTGCTGAGGAAATCGCTGGCCTGAACCCCACCATCGTTGAAGACATCAACATCCCCAAGGTCACCTTCTGTGACCCGGAGATCGCTTCCGTTGGTTACTCCGAGCCCAAGGCTAAGGAGAAGTTCGGCGCTGAGAACGTTGAGACCGCTGAGTACAACCTGGCTGGTAACGGTAAGTCCGCTATCCTCGGTGCTACCGGTATCGTGAAGGTTGTCCGCCAGAAGGACGGCCCCATCGTTGGTGTTCACGCTATTGGTAAGCGCATGGGTGAGCAGATCGGTGAGGCTCAGATGTGGGTTGCTTGGGAAGCATTCCCCGAGGACGTCGCTAAGTTCATCCACGCACACCCGACTCAGAACGAGTCCCTGGGTGAGGCTGCAATGGTCCTGAACGGCACCCCGCTGCACAGCGCATAAATTTTGCTGACTGGCGTTAGCGCGTCAGCTTAGTATTGACGACCGTTGGTCGTTAGCGGTTGCCGGGCGTATCCGCTGAACAACGCCCCTATCCGGATGCGCGTCGACGTGCTTCAACGCATACGGCGCGCATCCGGGTCACCGCTCACATTTTTCTAGTTCAAGCATTCACAAGGAGAACGGGAAAGATTATGTCCCACACCGTAGTACTGCCCGCACTGGGCGAGTCCGTGACCGAGGGCACCGTGACCCGCTGGCTGAAGGAAGTTGGCGAGCAGGTTGAGGTTGACGAGCCCCTGGTTGAGGTTTCCACCGACAAGGTTGACACCGAGGTTCCCTCCCCCGTTGCAGGTACCCTGCTCGAGATCCGCATCCCCGAGGATGAGGACGCAGAGGTTGGCCAGGTTCTGGCTATCATCGGTGACGCTTCCGCTGCTGCTGCACCGGCTGCTCCGGCTGCACCTGCTCCGGTTGCTGAGGCTCCCGCAGCTCCTGCAGCACCCGCTGCTGCTCCGGTTGCCCCCGCAGCTCCTGCAGCACCCGCTGCACCTGCCGCTCCTGCAGCTGCTGAGGGCGAAGCATACGTGACCCCGCTGGTCCGTAAGCTCGCTAAGGACAACGGCATCGACCTGTCCACCGTCAAGGGCACCGGTGTTGGTGGCCGCATCCGCAAGCAGGATGTTCAGGCTGCTATCGCTGCTAAGGGTTCCGCTGCTCCCGCCGCTGCTGCACCCGCTGCAGCTGCTGCTCCGGCTGCTGGTTCCGCAAAGGCACCGCACACCTTCGAGGTTTCCCCCAAGCGTGGCACCGTCGAGAAGACCGCACGTATCCGCCAGGTTATTGCAAAGCGTATGCGTGAGTCCCTGGACATCTCCACCCAGCTGACCCAGGTCACCGAGGTTGACGTGACCCGTATCGTTCAGCTGCGTGCAAAGGCTAAGGACGGCTTCGCTGCTCGTGAGGGCGCAAAGCTGACCTTCCTGCCCTTCTTCGTCCAGGCAACCGCTGAGGCTCTGCAGCAGCACCCCGCTCTGAACGCTTCCATGACCGAGGACTTCAAGCAGATCACTTACCACGGCTCCGAGAACATCGCTATTGCTGTGGACACCCCCAAGGGTCTGCTGGTTCCCGTCATCAAGAACGCTTCTGACCTGGGCATTGCTGGCCTGGCAAAGGCTATTGGCGACCTGGGTGGCCGTGCACGTACCGGCGACATCTCCCCCGAGGAGCTGTCGGGTTCGACCTTCACCATCACCAACATTGGTTCCTTCGGTGCACTGTTCGACACCCCGATCATCAACCAGCCGAACGTTGCAATCCTCGGTACCGGTTCCATCGTGAAGCGCCCCATGGTTGTTAAGGATGTTGACGGTAACGACGTTATCGCTATCCGCTCCATGTGCTACCTGTCCCTCACCTACGACCACCGCGTGGTCGACGGTGCAGACGCTGGTCGCTTCCTGCACACCCTCAAGACCCGCCTGGAGGAGGCAAACTTCGAGTCTGAGCTGGGCCTCTAAGACCTGCAAAGATTCAAGGAAGTTTCCTTGTGGCGGTGCCCTGATGGGTAACCGAGCGTAGCTCTCCGGGTTTTCCCGGACGGTGAGCAAAAAGGCGGCGGCTCCATCCACTTCGGTGGGTGGGGCCGCCGCTTTTGTTGTACCCGTTGTTGTGCCAGTTGTTGTGTCCGCGTTTCTACGGTGTCAGCTGCACGGCGTCAGCTATGCAGGGACGGGTTCGGCGCGGGCTATCTCCCAGCCTTTCTCCCCGCGGTGCAGGTCGAAGATGACTTTCTGACGGGTGACGCCGTGTTCTTCGCTGAGTTTGCGGGCTTCCTGCTCGGTTTTATCGGCGCGGTAGCCTGGTGCGGAGACTACCGCCATGACGCGGATGTTCTCGCCGTCTCGGCTGAGTTCTTCGGCGGTGTCGACGGTGAGCTCTGCGCCGCCTCGCATGCGCCGTTCGTGGTTCCGCTGATCGATCAGGGCTCGCAGGATCTGCTCGCCCCGCGATGTCTCGTCCTGGGCGTTCTGATTCTGTGTTGCCGTGCCACCGGGTGTCTGCTCCCCCGCTGCGTTCACGGCCTGATCGGATACAGCCTGAGCGGATACGGGCTGTGCCGTTGCCGGAGCGTTCTGCCCGTAGAGGGTGAACCCGAGCGGTAGGGCGATGGCTCCCAGAGCCAGCGCAGCGAGTCCCAGACGCGCGGAGGGGCGGCTCAGCGCACCACGCGGCGCCGCGAGGCGGGATGTGCCTGTCGCTTCTGCGTTCTTTGCGTCATCTGCATTCTTCGGAGCGGGTACGCTCTTTGCAGGGCTCAATGCGGAGCTCGACGCGGGGCTCAACGGCTTCTTCAGGCGGGGCAGACGTTCCGCGAGGTAGCGTTGCGCCTTCTGCGTCTTTGAGAGCTTCTGTACCGGCGCAGGCTCCACGGCTGCGGGAATGAGGGCGCGGGCTCGTTCTGAACAGCTCAGGTACACGTTGAGCGGGCGAGGCGGCACCTCCTCCGCCAGCGCGACTACGGAGCTCAGTCCGGCGAGCGCCGCCTCCCGATTGGGTGCGTCCAGCAGGTATTCGAGGGCTCTGCCGAGGCGCTCAATCCATTCACTACTGGGTGCCCCATCGGTTGCGGTGCCGGTGGTTCCCATACCCGCTGAAACCATGCGCAGTGAGAGGGGCACGCGGGCGGCGGAGGGTTCGGGTGTGTGCCCGCAAGCGGTTTGCCAGAGCAGGGCGGCTGCGGAGCGTGCGTAGTTACCTCGGGCGGCGGTGAGCTGTTCCGCCTCTAGGGCAGCCGC
>CALGXU010000515.1 GCA_937935205.1 uncultured Rothia sp. | reverse complement strand
CGCTCTTTCGTGCGCACTGAGGAGGCGGCACCCGCCGCCCCGCGCGGCGCCCAGCGTATTGCTCAGCGTCAGTTCGTGCCGACTATCCGCTCTGACGAACACGAGCGTCGTGAGGCTTTCCGCCGTGAGAAGGAGTACGCCCGCGATACCCTGAACTTCACCCTGCGCCTGGCTGAGGCGATGTTCCACTACGGCGCGGACGCCATGGACGTGGACTCGGCGATTATTGCGGTCTCTTCGGCGTATGGTTTGGACTCGGTGGAAGTCGATATTACGAACCAGTCGGTGACCATCAACTACACCTCGGACCCCGATATTTACATGGAGTCCCGCATCGCCAAGCGTAATGCGAACGCTGATGAGCGTTTTGCCCACACCCTGGTGCGTGTGGTGCGTTCCTCCACTGAGAACTATGAGGCGCTCTCCGAGGTGTACGGCCTGATCTATAAGATCACTCGCGGCGGTATGACCCTGGAAATGGCTGATTTGAAGCTGAACCAGATTACGCACCGCCCCAAGCCGTTCCCGCCTCTGGTGGTGTGGGCGGCGAACCTGGCGTGTGCTGGAACCCTGACGGCGGCGCTGGGGGCAAGTTTTGCGACGGCGTTGAGTGCGGTGATTATTTTTATTCCCGTGTACTTGCTGATTCAGTGGTTGAGTTCGATTGGTATTCCGGCGTTCTTCCGCATGGCTGCTAGTGCGGGTCTGATGACCTTCTTGGCGATTTGGCTGGGCGGTGAAGGGTCCATTCTTTCGGTGCTGCAGCGTCAGGGGGAGCCGATTTCGGCGCCTCTGGTGGTGGCTGCGGGCATGATTATGTTCTTGCCGACTCCGCGTCTGGTGGGCGCCGTGCAGGATGCGATTAACGGCTTCCCGGTGACGGCTGCGGGTCGTTTCGTGTCGACGGGTATGAGCTTCTTGGGCCTGGTGGTCGGCATTGCGACCGCGGTGAATGCGATCAATATTTTCAACGGCCCGACCTTGGATATTGAGCAGCTACGTTTTGAACCGACGACTCCGCTGGCGGCGTCTTTCTTCTTCCTTGTGGCGATTGCAACCTTTGCAATTACTTTGCAGACGAAGCTGGTGAAGGTCGGTTGGCTGATGCTCATTACGGGTTGCGGTTTGGCGGCGTATTACGCCTATGAGCTGCTTGCCGGTCCGAGTACGGGTCGCGGTCCGACGGCATGTGCGGCGGTTGTGATTGGTGCGTTGAGCACGTATTTTGCGTACCGTCTGCATGTGCCTCAGGCGATTTTCTCGATTCCTGCGATTACGTTCTTGCTGCCGGGTCTGTCGTTCTTCCGCGGTATGTATTTGCTGACGGTTGAGACGGATGTGATTCTGGGTATGCAGAATATGATTACGGCGGTTTCGATTGTGGTGGCGATGGCTTCGGGTGTTGCTCTGGGTAATTACACGATGCAGTATGTGTTGCAGAATTTTACGACTCCGCGGAATGTGGAACCGACGGATTCTTAACCCTCCTTCAAGGGCATATAGCCAATATTGCATATATTGGATGCAGGGAAGGGGCGGTAGCTTACGAGTTCACCTCACAAGCTACCGCCCCTTCGCTACACCCGCTGCGCTTAGCAGACCGTCCTAGCGGACCGTCCAATCCACCGGCTCCGCACCCTGCTGCACCAGCAAGGAATTCACGGTCGAAAACGGGCGCGAACCAAAGAAGCCACGACGAGCAGACAGCGGCGAAGGATGCGCCGACTCCACGCTCGGGTACGGAAGCAGCATGGGTGCGCACTTGCGCGCATCCGCACCCCACAGCAGACCCACCAGCGGCTGGTTACGTGCCACCAGCGCACGGATAGCGCACTCGGTGATCTCCTCCCAACCCTTGCCGCGGTGCGAACCCGCATCAGACTCACGCACCGTCAAAACCCTGTTGAGCAGCATGACGCCCTCATCAGCCCAACAGGACAGATCGCCATGATCAGCCGGGGCGATACCCAGATCATCCTCAAGTTCCTTGTAAATATTGTTCAGCGAACGAGGCAGTGGCATACCGCGGTGCACCGAGAACGACAGACCCATCGCATTACCCGGGGTGGGGTAGGGGTCCTGACCAATAATGAGGACCTTCACCCCGCTCATCGGGCGGCGGAACGCATTGAAAATATCGGCGGCAGGCGGGAACGTACGGTACCCCGCCGCGTGCTCCTCACGCAGAAAAGCGCCCATGGCGTGAATCTGCTCTTCGACGGGGGCGAGTGCTGCCGCCCAATCCTCGCTCATAATGCTGCTGAGGGGCTGGTTCATGAATCTCCTCGGGCTGATGCGGCTCCGGCGGTCACGGTGCCGGGCGCGCTATGGTTACTTCTCTTCTAGACTAGGGGATGACGAATACTTGCGGTAGGCGACGCCGACCGCGGCAGGCGAACTGCAGACAGGAGGGAACATGACAGAACAGGAACGCGCCGAAACCACTGAGATCCAGGCAGAGGCAGGGGCTCATGCGGAGGCAGAGAACCAGGTAGAAATACAGAATCAGCCGGAAGCGCAGCAACAGCTCGGCGGCCTGACCCCGGCGGAGCGCCGCATCCTTGAGGTGGAGCGCCGCCGCTTCAAGCACCAGGGTTTCAAAGAGAAGGCGATTATCGCCGCCGGTTTCACCCCGATTGCCTACTATCAGCGTCTGAACGTGATGCTCGATGATGAGCGGGTACACGCCGCAGCGCCGCAGATTATCGACGTTCTGCGCGCCCGCCGAGATGCTGACTAGGGGCTCGAATTGGGGGAGTCGCGCGAGCCCTCCAACACCTGCATCCAACCCCGCACATCTTAGGTTCAACCAGAGATTGAACACTGTGCGGTGTCCGTCTCTTTCACAGCCGGTTGCGGGGCGTTCACATTGGTTCTCGCTAATTGAGCCGGTACTCTAGGTACTAGAACACCAAGACCGCACCTTCCGCAGCCGCGCCTGCGCGCCAGGCAGGGAGGCACGGTACCAGCCGGTAAACAGAGACCCGTGAAATGAGGATAAATGAGCTACCCCCGCGACGAATTTGATGAGGTAGACGAAAACACCGCCCGCCGCGGAACCTACCGCGCGGTCAATGCTGACCCGGCAAAGAGCCCCAAGGGCGCTATCCCCCTGGTGGCTGCTGGCGTAGTTGGTCTGCTCATCGGCGGCGCAATGTACGTGTACGCGCCGCGCACCGCCTCCCCGCAGTATTCGGCGTCCACCGCGAAGAGTAGCTCCGCCCCCGCAAGCGCGTCGGCGTCCTCTGCGCCGGCTAAGGCTTCCGCATCGGCAAGCGCTACGAAGACTGGTCTGGCGGAGTCCATCTCTGTGGCGGTCTACAATGCGGCGGCTCCGGCGGGTAGTGCATCCGGTGCGGCGGCTCTGCTGACCGGATACACCATCAGCGAGACGGCAAACTACACGGGTGCGGCACCGGCAACCAGTGTGGTCTACTACGCTGAGGGCTACCAGTCGCAGGCGCAGAGCATCGCCTCGAAGCTGGGTATTTCGCAGGTACGACAGGCAACCGCCAGTGTTGAGATGGGCAACCACGAGGTGATTGTGGTGCTGGCTTCCGATTACACCGGCTAGGCCCTGGCGTCCGCCACCTTGTAATTACAAACTTTCATCAACCCCACTCGTGCAATTCCACTGATGCACCGGTGGGGTTGATGCTTTTAACGCCCCTTTTGGCGGGCATGATGAGCGCAGATTAAGCACTGGGCGATTAACCCTTCAACCTTGGGCTTAAACGTTTGCTCCATGCCGGTGCGGGTGCCACAATTGATGTAGCGTTCGGGTGCTTTATGCCCTACTCTGCCCGCGCCTCCGTAACGGGGGTGTTGTGGAGGGGTAGCCACCCGATTTTAGATGTACCGCACCCGCAGGGGTGAAGGAAAAAATCCGATCGTCCAGGAGGACACTTATGGCAAAGCTCATTGCTTTTGACGAAGAGGCACGCCGCGGCCTTGAGCGCGGTTTGAACACCCTCGCCGATGCAGTGAAGGTGACCCTCGGCCCCCGCGGCCGCAACGTTGTGCTGGAGAAGGCGTGGGGCGCCCCCACCATCACCAACGACGGTGTCTCGATCGCGAAGGAAATCGAGCTGGAGGATCCGTACGAGAAGATTGGTGCGGAGCTCGTCAAGGAAGTTGCCAAGAAGACTGACGACATTGCCGGTGACGGTACCACCACCGCTACCGTTCTGGCTCAGGCACTGGTTCGCGAGGGCCTGCGCAACGTGGCTGCTGGCGCTGACCCGCTGAGCCTCAAGCGCGGCATCGAGAAGGCTGTTGAGGCTGTGACCGAGGCTCTGCTCTCCTCCGCGAAGGAAGTTGAGACCGAGGAAGAGATCGCTGCAACCGCATCTATTTCCGCTGGCGACGCTGAGATCGGCAAGCTCATTGCTGAGGCAATGGAGAAGGTCGGCAAGGAAGGCGTCATCACCGTTGAGGACTCCAACACTTTCGGTCTGCACCTCGAACTGACTGAGGGTATGCGTTTCGACAAGGGCTTCCTGTCCGGTTACTTCGTGACCGACCCGGAGCGTCAGGAAGCAGTCCTGGAGGACCCCTACATCCTGGTTGTGAACCAGAAGATTTCGAACGTTAAGGACCTCGTCCCCGTCCTGGAGAAGGTCATGCAGTCCGGCAAGCCGCTGCTGATTATTGCTGAGGACGTTGAGGGTGAGGCTCTGGCTCTGCTGGTGCTGAACAAGATGCGCGGCTCCATCAAGTCTGTTGCTGTGAAGGCTCCGGGCTTCGGTGACCGCCGTAAGGCTCAGATGGCTGATATCGCTATCCTGACCGGTGGCCAGGTCATTACCGAAGAGGTTGGCCTGTCCCTGGACGCAGCAACCCTGGACATGCTCGGTTCCGCCCGCAAGGTCGTTGTGACTAAGGACGAGACCACCATCATCGAGGGTGCAGGCGACGCAGCAGCTATCGAGGGTCGCGTGGCTCAGATCCGCGCAGAGATCGCTAACTCTGACTCCGACTACGACCGTGAGAAGCTGCAGGAGCGCCTGGCTAAGCTCGCCGGTGGTGTGGCCGTGCTGAAGGCTGGTGCCGCAACCGAGGTTGAGCTGAAGGAACGCAAGCACCGCATTGAGGACGCTGTGCGTAACGCTAAGGCTGCCGTTGAGGAGGGTATTGTCCCCGGTGGTGGCGTTGCTCTGATTCAGGCTGGCGTGAAGGTCTTCGACAAGCTGGAGCTGACCGGTGACGAGGCTACCGGCGCGAACATTGTGCGCGTGGCTATTGACGCACCGCTGAAGCAGATCGCTTCTAACGCTGGCCTGGAGCCGGGCGTTGTGGTTGACCGCGTTCGTTCCCTGCCCGCCGGTACCGGTCTGAACGCTGCGACCGGCGAGTACGAGGACCTGATGGCTGCTGGTATTGCTGACCCGGTGAAGGTGACCCGTTCGGCTCTGCAGAACGCTGCGTCTATTGCTGGTCTGTTCCTGACCACTGAGGCTGTTGTTGCGAACAAGCCGGAGCCCGCTGGTGCGGCTGCTCCCGGTGCGGACGCAATGGGCGGCATGATGTAGTAGAAATTTATCCCTGATGGGGTAAATTTCTACGGAATCCGTGGCACGCGAAGCGTGACACGGTGGTGACCTAACGCTGGTACTCAAACCGGCGCAGGTCCACGCATCCGTATGAGGCGAGGGCGGCTACCCATGAAGGGTGGCCGCCCCCGCTTTTGTGTGCCCATGCGTCCTGTCCCGGCGGTGGAGACGGTAGAATGGCTCCTTATGGAATGCGCCTATTTTCGTGATGACCTCTGCTCCTCCTGCCCCAGCATTGAGACCGCCTACACCGCGCAGGTGCAGGCGAAGCAGGAGCACGCCCGCGCCCTGCTTGCCGCGTACCCGCAGCTGCAGTGGCTGGACCCGGTAACCAGTGCGGAAGCGGGCTTCCGCAATAAGGCGAAGCTCGTGGTGGGTGGTTCGGTGAAGAACCCGACCCTGGGCATTGTGGATTACCGTACGGGCGCGTCCACTGATCTTGGTGAATGCCCGCTCTATATGGAGCCGATTCAGGCGGCTATTCCGGTGCTGCGTGAGCTGATTCAGCGCGCGGGCTTGACCCCTTATGACATTCCGAATCGTCGCGGTGAGCTGAAGAATATTCTGGTGACTGCGTCGGCGGCGGGTGAGCTGATGGTGCGTTTTGTGTTGCGTTCGAAGAAGCTGCTGGTGCCGATTCGCCGCCAGATGGGCTGGCTGCAGGAGCGGCTGCCGAACCTGGCGGTGCTGTCGGTGAACCTGCTGCGTGAGCCGGTGGCGCGCGTTGAGGGCGATGAGGAGATTATCCTCTCGGAGCGTCAGACCCTGCCGATGCAGGTGAACGACCTGACCCTGCACCTGCGCCCGCAGAGCTTCTTCCAGACGAACACGAAGGTTGCTGAGGCGATGTATGCGCAGGGCCGTGAGTGGGTGCGTGAGGTGGCTCCGCGCTCGCTGTGGGACCTGTACTGCGGTGTGGGTGGTTTTGCTCTGCACGCCGCTTCGGTGATGGACGGCGGCTCGGTGACGGGCATTGAGATTAGTGCGGAGGCGGTCGCTTCGGCGCAGCGCACGGTCGCTGAGTACGGTCTGGAGGGCGTGAGTTTTTCGGCTCAGGATGCGCCGGAGTTCGCCGTATCTTCGGGTGCGGTGCCGCAGATGCTGGTGGTGAATCCGCCGCGTCGCGGTATTGGTGAGAGCTTGTGCGCGTGGATTGAGGGTTCGGGTATTGACCGTGTGGTGTATTCGAGCTGTAACGCGGTGACTTTGGCGAAGGATTTGGAGCGCATGCCCTCGTATGCGCCGGTGCAGGGTCGTGTGTTGGATATGTTCCCGCATACGGACCACTACGAGGTGATGGTGCTGCTGCAGAAGCAGTAGGACTTTTACTGTGGAGTATTAAATATCTTAAGATATCGGTAGCTTGGAGTAAGCCTTACTATTTGAGAAAAAATATGGTTGAGTGGAAACATATCCATAGACTAGAGTTGACACTAGGGAATGGATAACAAGAAAAAATGCACCCACTTGCACCCACCCGTAATTTGAGTGTCTTATACTAAAGTGAAGATGCTGTATCGTATGGAGGAGATATGATTTTATCCAAAATGATACAATTCTGTAGACCCGGCAAAGCTCAAATCACTTTAAATTACGTACTTTAAGATACATTAACCATACTGTATAGCGAGAGTAAATCATCGTTCATATTTTTAGTTTTGAACACCTATGCTAAAGGTGTCTTTTTTATTTAAAATATAGCAAAGCAACAATGGATTTTTATAATATGTCTGATTTTCTAAGAGGGCAATCATCAAACATCATTCACAATTCATCACACACAAGGTGGAATTGCAAATATCATGTGGTGTTTGCACCAAAATATAGAAGAAAAGTATTTTATGGGGAAAAGGTTGGAAATAGGAGTCATACTCAGGGAGTTGTGTAATTGGAAAGGTGTAAATATAATACAAGCAGAGGTGTGTATAGATTATGTACATATGTTGATAGAAATACCGCCTAAAATGAGTGTATCAAGCTTTATGGGATTTCTAAAAGGTAAAAGCAGTATAATGATTTATGAAAAATGGGGCAACTTAAAATACAAATAAATATAGAGGTCGTCAGTTCTGACGTAGGGGTTACTATGTAGATACAGCAGGCAAGAATGACAAGATAATAAAGGAATATATAGCAAAACAATTAAAAGAAGACGAATTAGGAGAACAACTAATATTTGATGTCAGTGACCCTTTTAAAGGGTGGCAGTTAAAATTTGCAAATGTCAGACTACAAAAAATACCTTTTGAGGTATTGCTAGTAAATAAGGCCTTAACGGCCGAAAATGAAGAACCACCAGCTGGGCTGGTGGATTCCTTTTTATACTTGCAATTTGATTTTATTCGTACGTTTAGAATATACTATTACTAATGAGTGTAACTGTAAAATTATTTACGGAGGGATTATGATGGAATATTTATCGATAAAGCGAACATCAGAAAAGAAGAATACAGGCCCTCTGCACAGAGGGACGTATACAAAGATTGGCTCATATTGGGCTATTCCTACAGACGCTGAAAAACCATATGGAGGTGTACGTAAATGAAAATATGTATTTTAGGCTTAGGTGTGATAGGTACAACTTATGGATATGTATTTCAAAAAGCAGGACATCAGATTGAGCATTTAGTTAGGGAAAATAAAAAACAAAATGTTCCAGCAAAGCTGAATATAACTATATTAGACGGACGTTATGATAATAAGGGAGAAGAAAAAACAGATACATACACTGTAAATCTTGCAAAACCGGATACAAGTTATGACTTTATTCTTTTGAGTGTTTCACGCGGAAAAATAAAAGATGCTATAGCAACACTTTCGCAAAACAACATTACGGGAAGTTTGATATTATTCTGTAACTTTTGGAACAGTCGCAAAGAGATTGAAGAAATAGTAGGTAATTTTAAATACATTATAGGATTTCCTACTGCTGGTGGAAGTATGATACAGCAAGAGTTGAACTGTGTTTTATTTGACCATATAATGCTTGAAAGCAAGGAAAAAGCAAGCATTCCAAACTATGGAGATTTGATAGAACTTCTTAAATCTGCAGACCTAAAAACAGAAGTTCCTTATGATATGGTGGAATGGATATGGATTCACATGGCAATAAATGCAGGTGTTACTTCTACTGCTGCACGAGCAGGAAAAATTGATGACCCAAAACAGCTTGCGATTAATCTTATGAGAGATTCCCACGCATTATCTATAGCAGTTAAATCGGTAAGAGAAACTGTTAAAGTAGTAAAAGCTAGAGGGGTCAATTTGAAATTATATAAAAATGAACTTCTTCCTTACAAAATACCTTCTGCTGTCGCAGGTATGATAATGAAACGAATGTTTGCAGGAAATGAGCTCACAAGCAGAATTATGACGTTGCATAATGATGTAAAAGACATTATGTATGGATGTAAAAGTATTTATGAGGCTGGGAAGCAAGAAAATCTGGATTTACCCTTATTTTATTCAAATATGGATAAGATCTTTGATAGATAAATTCAGCTTCATAAATTCCAGTTTGTCTAGGTAATACCTTTTAACGATAACCTTATACTATCGTTAAAAAGTATGTGGATATGTTCCCACATACGAACGCAACTACTTGACATACTTGGTGTTCACTCGTTTCATTACGAGGTGATGGTGCTACTGCAGAGGCAGTAGCGGTTTTTATGCGTGTAGGCGGTGGCGTCTTGAACGGTTGTGTCCGAGGCGCCACCGCTTTTTCGTTCCCCTCTAGCAGGCGTAAAATTCTAACCCTGCGCGGCGAGGATACCCGCCGCGTACGCTGCCTGACCTACGTGCTGGGCCGCGTCGTCAATCATGCTGACCAGGCGCACACCGCGAGTCACCGGCGGAGTCCACGAACGGTCAATGATCTCACTCAAATCAGCCTCGCTCAGCGTCTGCGCGTAGGCCGCGAGCGCCTCGCCGGTCGCCACAAGGTACTCCACCAGCAGCGCAGAATCTTCAACCACGATGGAGCGTGCCTGCTCGGCGGTGTGGCCGTAACCCATGGTGTCGCCCAGCTCGCCCAGGTTGAAACGTTCCCTGAAACCCTGAGCCTCCCAGACCTGCGGCTGACCGCTGAGGGCGGAGAGTTGCATGTCCATCTGCCGCCCGGCGTGCCAGAGGAGCCAGGCGATAGAGTTCGGGTGCCCGCCCGGATGCGCGTTCAACGCCTCAGTCGATAGCCCCTTGACGGCTACGGCGGCTTCGATGCCGGGGCGGCTGGCGGCGTCACGCAGAATATCGTGAGTTTTCATGGAATCCTCCTGATTGTGCTGGCTTCTCTTAGGCTGGTTTCTCTTAGGCTGGCTTCTCATTGGGAGCCGGGTAGTTTCAGTCTACGCCCGCACGGACTGAGGGGTGGCTGTGGAAGGGGGGTCTTTGTGTTTATGGCACACGTCGTAGATATAAAACTTGACGGTGTAAGTTTTTGCCGTCATAGTTGTACTTGTATCCGATACGGATACAACTAAGGTATGCAGCATACAACCCAGGAGGGGACATGGACACCAAATTCTCGGTAGCACTACACGTCCTAACAATGATCAGCGAAAGCGAAAAAACGCTCAGCTCCGAAGACCTCGCGCGTAGCGTCGGCACCAACGCCAGCTACATCCGCAAAATCATCACCCTCCTCAAAAAAGCAGACATCCTCAGCTCCCAGCGCGGCAAACCCGGCTACCAGCTCACCCGCCCGGTAGAGAACATTAGCCTCCTCGACATCTACCTCGCCGTCCAAGAAAGCCGCAGCATCAACCTCTTCCACACGCACCACAACGCGAACGAAGAATCAGGCTGGCATCCAGTGCCACATTTTTGAAGATGTGCTTCATT
>CALGXU010000514.1 GCA_937935205.1 uncultured Rothia sp. | reverse complement strand
GCTGCTGCGACCACCGCTGTTGCTGCTGAGGCTGCTGCACCCGCTGCTTCCGCTGGTGAGGTTATTGAGCTGCACTCCCCGATTGAGGGTACTGCTGTTGCTCTGTCTGATGTTCCGGACCCGATCTTCGCTGCAGGCAAGCTGGGCGAGGGTGTGGCTATTGAGCCGACCGGTACCACTGTGGTTGCTCCCGCTGCCGGTAAGGTTGCTGCAACCTACCCCTCGGGCCACGCTGTTGGTCTGAAGCTGGAGAACGGTATTGAGCTGCTGATTCACGTTGGTCTGGATACCGTGAACCTGGACGGTAAGGGCTTCAGCGTGAAGGTTGCTAAGGGCGACGTTGTTGCTGCTGGCGACGCTCTGATTGAGTTCGACCCTGAGGTTATCAAGGAAGCGGGTTACCCGCTGATCACCCCGGTTATCGTGACCAACACCCGCAAGTTTGCTGAGGTTAAGGGTCTGCCGGGCGTTGCTCACCAGAACCTGAGCACTGTCCTGAAGGTGACCACTAAGTAGTTCGCTTTCTAGGCTCTGAGGGGCCCCACCATTACGGTGGGGCCCCTTTCCTTATGCCTTGCTTCCTTATGCGCTGATTCTTTGGGCAGGGTTTGCCTGGGCGTATCCACTAGCCGGGGGGGGTATTTCTGCTAATGTGAGAATAAGCTCAACAAGGAAGTTCTCAAGTGATAGGGAGTACGATGATGTCTTCTGATACTAGGACGATATCTTCTGATACTGGGGTGTCTTCTGATACTAGGCTGTGGGAAGAGCAGCAAGAAGAGCTACGCGCTCTTTCTCCGTTTCGGCGCCTGATGCGCCGGCTCAATCTTGAGGCGCTCGTCTACGAGTCCGCGCCGTTCCCGGTTCTACTGCGTAAGCTCTCCGCGCTGATTCCAGCGTGCCTTCTGTGGTGGGTTATCTATGAGCCGCACCGGCTTGCTTCCTCCGCCCACCTCCCTGAAGGAACCCACGCCATTACACTGCTCCCTGGAGCCTGGGGTGACCCCGCTACGGGGGCTTATGGGGGTCTTCCTGAACTGCCGGGGGTCCTCTTGCGCTGGGTGCTGTGCATCGCGGCAATGGTGGCTGTCATTCACCTCTGCGGCGTCAAGGCGAAGGGTCAGAGCTTCACGATTCCTCACGATGCGCGTTCACGGCTGATTGCGCTGATGCAGGCTCTGGGCATTTTCGGGGCTTTTGCGCTGGTCGTCTGGATTGAGTACATGATGACTCCGCTGACCCTCATGTTTGAAACCGTGTACGCGGGCCCCACCGCAGCCTATAGCGGCGACGGCTTGATTCCCCTGCACCTGTTCCTGTCCTCGTCGTTGAGCGCTATTTTCTTGGGCTATTTTTGTGTGAACATTCTTGCTTCGTTGAATATCCCCGGGTACTTGGGCATCCCCGCAATTATTTATGTGGGGGCGCTCCCTTGGGCTCAGGCGGAGCGGCACCAGTTCACCTTGGCGCTGGCGTGGGTCATTGCGGTGACTCTGGTGAGTTGGCTTGTGCGCGGCATGTGGGGTACTGTGTTGGCTTGCGTGGGCTATTCTCTGTGGATTGTGTTGGTTGCGACCAGCGGTGATCCTTTTGATTTGTCCGCCAATATGAGCCGTGTGCTCGTGATTTTGGGTTTCCCGCTGGCTTTTATCGTCGCTGGAGGCGGCATTTACCGCATCTTCTACCTGCGGCAGAACCCGAACCTGCTGAGGTACCTGCAGGAGCGCGCCCTGTACCTGGGCGAGTGGTAGCAACCGGTTAGGGCGGCGCTCCCCTCTCCCTCGTTTTTGTAATTACATATCCCCCTAGAGGACACAAAAACTTAGAGAGCACAGAAAAATCCCGGGCACTCTCTCATGAGAGCACCCGGGATTTTTCTGTCCTATAGAACGACTAGAGTGTTACCGAAAAGCGGTATTACTCTCGTCTGTTCTACTCCTGCCAGCCAACGTTGACCCAGTAGTCAGCGCTGGTGTAGCTCTGCTTGAACAGGGAGGGACCGTAGTTCGCGACCTTAGCCTTGACAGCGGCGTACATCGGGCCGTTTGCGTAGGGCAGGTACACTGCGACCTTCTCGTAGTAGAGCTTCTCCGCCTCGTTAGCGATCTTGATGCGCTCGTCCTCCTTCTCGGTGTTCTGCAGCTTCTCGATGAGCTTATCGACTTCGGGGTCGCCTACACCGAAGACGTCAGAGGTGAAGAAGTAGGGTGCCGAGGAAGCCAGGTCGGGCAGTACGCCCCAGCCGGTGAAGATTGCTTCGTAGCTCTTCTGGCCGAGCACGGAGTTGGAGTTTGCCTGAGGCTGGTTGTCAGCGGTCAGGCGAATACCTGCAGACTTCAGCTGCTGCTCCAGAATCTGGTAGACAGCCTGGTAGACTGCCTCGGAGCCAAAGGAGGTCAGTGCGAAACCAGCAACCTTGCCGTTCTTCTCGTAGTAGTCGCCGGACTTGGAGTAGCCTGCAGCTTCGAGAATCTTGCCTACAGCTGCTGCACCGGTGTCACCAGCGTAGTTGTTCTGGTAGCCCTTCTGGAACGGCATTGCGATGATGGAGCCGGGCAGCGGCTCGGTCCAGCCGAGCTGCGAGAAGTATGCCTTAGCAATCTGCTCGCGATCGACTGCTGCGAGGATTGCGCGGCGCAGTGCCAGGTCCTCAATGCGCTTGGGGTTCAGCTGAATAATGTTGACGTTGGTGTTCTGGCCCTGGCGAATCTCGGTGCCTGCCTGGCCCTTCACAGCGTTGTAGCTGGTTGCACCCACGAAGGTGAACGCGTCCAATTCGCCGTTCTTGAAGCCTGCACGGATTGCTTCGGAGTCCATCTGACGCCAGACGATACGTTCCAGAACCGGCTTCTCGCCCCACCACTTGTCGTTAGCGACCAGAGTGAGCACCTTCTGGGAGGAGTTCCACTCGCCAACCTTGAAGGGGCCTGCCCAGTACTTGTCCAGGGGCTTGTCAACGAAGCCGTCGTTGAAGAGTGCAGTATCTTCCAGAGCGGGGTGGATTGCGAAGGCGCACAGACCCTCGGAGGGGTAGTACGGAGCCTTCATGGTGACCTTGACGTGGAAGTTGTCGCCGTCAACAGCCTCGATGCTTTCAACCTGCTGCCACATCTGGTTATCGGTGATGTGGTAGGGGTTGCTATCACCGGGAGTGCGGTAGACCTTCCACATGGCGCGAACAGCGTTCACGTCCATGGGGGTGCCGTCGTTGAAGGCTGCTTTGGGGTTGATCTTGAAGGTCGCGGTCTGCACACCGTTGACGGTTTCGGTCTTGTGCTCGGTGCAGAACTCGGGGTTGAGGGTTCCCTCGCCGTCGGGGCTCATGGTGTAGAAGCCCATGACAGCAGCGATGTTGCAGGGTGCCAGTGCATCCAGGTTGCTGGAGGTGTAGCCGCTCTGGGTCTGCAGGTTGAAGTTGGGGCCCAGCGCAGTAGCTGCGAGGGTCAGGGTGCCGCCCTTCTTGAGGGAGGAACGGTCCTGCTTGTTGATCTGAAGGTTCTTCAGAATATCTTCAGCGTTGTTAGCGGCGCTACCGCCTACCTTTTCCTTCGAGCTGCCGCAGGCAGCCAGCAGACCGACGGTGCCGAGGGCAACGGTGCCGGTCAGGAGGGTACGGCGAGAGACAGACATGCTCTTCATGGAATTTCTCCTAGAGTATTCGCAGTGTTGTGGAGTCGGTACGCGAACGGTGCGTAGCCAGCACTCCAACCCGGCGGGAGGACAGTCTCTGCCGGGGTGGGCAGAATGCCCACATTTGTTTTTAAGTATATCCTTGCTGCTCTCTAGGGCATGGAAAAGCGGCGTGCTACAGAAGGTTTTAATCCTTTTGTAACACGCCGCAGTAGCGCTTTTACCCTTATGGGGCGTGTGAGCTGTGCTCAGCGCTTAGTTTTTACTTTTCCCAACCAACGTTGATCCATACGTTCGGGTTGTAGTAGGGCAGGCCGAAGAGCATGGGACCGTAGTTCGCCAGAGTCTTACGGCATGCCTTGAAGTTGGGGCCGTTGTGGGTCGGGACGTAGATTGCGACCTCGTCCAGGTGGCGCTTCTCCAGCTCGTTCATGATCTTGAGCTGTTCCTTCGGGTCCTCGGTGGACATCATGGTTGCTGCCAGCGAGTCCAGGTCCTTACCGTGACCGTTGTTGGTCTCGGAGATGTAGAAGTAGTTCGCTGCATCCACCGGGGAGGTGGTGATGCCGTAACCGCCGCTCTTGATCGAGAAGTTCTTCGCGGAAATGATGCTTGCCATTTCGGAGGCGCCGTGGTTGTCGATGCTCAGTTCAACGCCGATTTCCTTCATCTGCTGGACGAGGAACTGGGCGGTGGAGCTGACGACCGGGTCGGTACCGAAGGTGGTCACCGAGTAGGAAGCCTTAACGCCGTCCTTCTCGTAGTAGTCACCGTTCTTGGTGTAACCTGCGTCTTCGAGGATCTTGGTGGCGACGTCCTTGCCGAGCTTGGTCGGGTAGTTGTCCTGGTAGCCTTCCTGCATGGGCAGCATACACATGGAGCCGGGCAGGGGTTCCTTCCAGCCGAGCTTCTCGTAACGCAGCTTGAACAGCTGCTCGCGGTTCAGGGCTGCAACGAATGCGCGGCGTACGGGCAGGGGAACCTTTTCGGGGTTGATTTCGTAGTTGCCCACGGCCAGCGCGCTACCCTTGCGGATATCGACGTTGGCGACGGCGGAGAGCTCGTTGTAGGAGCTGAGAGTGCTTGCGTCGGCGTAGTCAATCTCGTTGTTCTTGAAGGCTGCCTGCTCTGCCTGGGAGGTCATTTCACGCCAGGTGATGCGCTCGAGCATAGGCTTGGTACCCCACCACTTGTCGTTGCGAACGACGGTGAGGACCTTGCCGGAGGCATCCCATTCGCCGACCTTGAAGGGACCTGCCCAGTACTTGTCCAGGGGCTTGCCGTTCATGCCGTCGTTGAAGAACTTAGGCTCAGCGAATGCCGGGTGCAGGAAGGAGGTGAAGCTACCTTCGATGGGGTACCAGGGCTTGGACATGGTAATCTTCACGTGGCGGTCGTCGCCATCCACAGATTCAACACTTGCGACCTGTTCCCAGATGGGTGAAGGGGTAATCTGGTAGTCCGAACCGGATGCCGCGGCGGTGTAGATGGTCTGGTAGCTCTTGACGGCGTTCACGTCGATGGGGGTACCGTCATTGAAGGCTGCCTTCGGGTTGATCTTGAAGGTCACGGTCTGCACGCCGTCAACGGTCTGCGCCTTGTATTCGGTGACGTAGTCCTCGTTCATGTGCGCTTCGCCGCGGAAGTCGGAGTAGAAGCCGCCGGTGAATGCGGAGTTCATTGCCGCCTGAATGTTCAGGTTACCTGCGGTGTAGCCGTTGGTGTTGAGGATGTTGAAGTTCGGGCCGATGCCGTCTGCGCTCAGTCGCAGCTCGCCGCCGTCCTTGAGGGCAGAGCGGTCCTTCTCGTTGTAGGAGACTGCCTTGGAAAGGTCGCCGCCAGCGGAAAGAGCGTTGTTCTCGTTCTTGGAGGAGTTACCGCCACAGGCTGCGAGCAGGCCAACGGTGCCCAGGGCGACGGTGCCGGTGAGCAGGGTACGACGGTTGAGGGTGAAAGTGGTCATTAGTTTTCCTTGGTTAGGTGTGATGCTGCTTTGCTGTACGCGGGGGAACACAACCCGCACACCTTTGTGACAGCACGCACATTTTGCATTGGCAATAGTATACACACATTTCCCACGCACTATGACCCAGTTCACCATTTCAGGGAAAATATTTCAGACAATTCCCGAAACTACCCCACTACAGAACCACCCACCAAGAACACAGAAAAGTCCCGCAGCACCCCGCCTCTGAGGCGGAATACCGCGGGACTTCACCCTTCCGGAGCCTTATACCGGCACCTCCGAAAATTCAGAAACTACCAAATAAGGATCCAGAAAATTAACCTGTGGTTTTAGTTCTGCCAACCCACATTGACCCAGCGCTTGGGGTCGGAGTAGCTGGTTGCGAAGAGGGAAGGGCCGTAGTTAGCCAGCTTCTCCTTCACGGCTACATAGCTGGGGCCATTGCCGTAGGGGAAGTAAATAGCAACCTTCTCCATGTGCTGCTTCTCAGCCTCAGCAGCCATCTTCAGCTGCTCATCGTGAGATTCCTTCTCGTAGATGGACGCGATGAACTTATCCAGTTCAGGATCGCCCACACCCTCGTTGATTTCGCTGGTGTAGAAGTACTGAACGCTGTCTGCGGGGTCAGCACCAATACCCCAACCGGAGAAGGCACAGTCGTACTGCTTAGAGCCCATCACGGAGTTGAACTGGGACTGCGGCTGGTTGTCCTGCTCGAGCTTAATACCTGCTGCCTTGAGCTGCTGCTCGAGGTTCTGGAACTGAGCCAGGGAGGTTGCATCCGAACCGAAATAGGTGATGGAGAAGCCAGCGGTCTTGCCGTCCTTGGCGTAGTAGTCGCCGTTCTTGGAGTAGCCCGCTGCCTCCAGGATCTTTGCCGCAGCCTCGGGGCCGGGGTTGGTAGGCATAGCGTCCTGGTAGCCCTTCTGGAAGGGCATAGCAATCAGGGAGCCGGTCAGAGGCTCTTCCCAGTTGATCTGGCTGAACTTGACCTTAGCCAGCTGGGAGCGGTCAACCGCTGCGAAGACCGCACGGCGCAGGGCGGTGTCGGTCACGCGGGTCGGGTTGAACTGCAGATTGACGACGCCGACGTTCTGACCGGAGCGAATCTGGACACCGGGCTGATCCTTGACGGCATTGTAGGTTGCCAGACCAGCGAAGCCGATGCTGTCCAGCTCACCGTTCTTGAACGCTGCGCGCTCTGCTTCGTCGCCCATTTCGCGCCAGATGATGCGATCCAGCAGCGGCTTCTCGCCCCACCACTTGTCGTTGGGTACGAGGGTGAGGGTCTTAGCCGAAGAGTTCCACTCGCCGATCTTGAAGGGACCGGACCAGTACTGATCCATAGGCTTGTTCACGAAGCCGTTGTTGAAGAGTTCCTTGTCGGTCAGTGCGGGGTGCAGACCGAGCAGACCGAGGGTCTCCGCGGGGTAGATCGGCTTGGTCATCACAATCTTGACGCGGGTCTTGTCACCATCCACGGGGTCGATGGACGCTACCTGCTGCCAGAAGGGAGCGGCGATGACGTTGTAGCCATCCTCGGGGTTGCGGTAGATAGTCCACGCGGCGCGGATTGCCTCAATGTCAACCGGGGTACCGTCGTTGAAGACAGCCTGAGAGTTGAGCTTGAAGGTAATGGTCTGAACGCCGTCAACAGTCTCAGCCTTGTAGTCGCTGACGTAGTCGTTATTGAGGCTGTATTCGCCAGCGGGGCTCAGGGAGGTGAAGCCGATAGCGGAGGGGATGTTGCAGGCGCCACCGAATGCGGTGAGGTTTTCGGTGGTGTAGCCGCTCTGGGTCAGAATGTTGAAGTTCGGGCCGATTGCGGAGACGCTAGCGCGGAACTCACCACCCTGCTTGAGGGAGGAGCGGTCCTGCTTATTGATTTGGAGGTTCTTGACGATTTCCTCGGTGCTTGATGCGGCCTTGCCGTTAATCTTCTTGTCCGAGCCGCCGCCGCAGGCAGCGAGCAGGCCGACGGTGCCCAGGGCAACGGTGCCAGTCAGGAGGGTACGGCGGTTAATACGTAGATGAGTCATGTGTTCTCCTCATACCGGAGGGCTTGGGTGCGTATCGCGTGGCGCACGGTGTTGTGCACCAATTTATCCAGTGGCAACAAAGCCTCTGTCGACAACCCTTGTGAGAGCCCCCACATTTTTTGTGATTGAGTCATAGTATACCCGCAAAATATGCGGCGCAGACCACAATCCAATTTCTGGAAGGGTCATACACCATCCAAAAACACGAGCTACCGCACCTCAGCCCGCATAATCACGCGGATGCCGAGCACGAAAACTAAAAAATGAAATATTATGTCGCATTGGCGTGCGAGCGCGTCACATCCAATGCTTTGAGAATCGTTACAGGTTAAAAGCACATCGACGGGCTACTAAGGCGCACTGCTGTCTCTAAAAGAAAAAGCCCCCCGTCCCCATACGACACTGCGAAAACGTATAGGGGGCGGGGAGCTTAAAACTGCGGCTTATGCCATCCAGCCAACCGAAGACCAGTCGTAGCTCTTGAAGAGGAACGCACCGTAGTTAGCGAGCTTCGGGCGGCATGCCTTGAAGTCCGGACCATTGAGGAACGGGATGAAGAGGCAAACCTCGCTCATGTGCTTCTTCTCAATTTCGTTGCACTTCTCGGCGCGCTTAGCGTCGTCGAGGATGGTGACCATCTCGTCGATCATAGCGTCAATTTCGGGGGTGCCGACGCCGTCCCAGTTCTTGGAGTGGTAGAAGTACTCGGCAGCACTGGTCGGCTCAGAGCTCACGCCGAAGCCCGAAATGCTCACGTCGTACTCGCGGTTACCAACAACCTTCGAGAATTCGGACTGCGCACGCGAATCGAGCTCGAAGTTGATGCCGATTTCCTTCATGCTCTGAATGAAGGTCTGAGCCTGGCCCTTGGTGGTGGCGTCATCACCGAAGGTAGTCAGCTTCAGGGTGATGGTCTTGCCGTCCTTCGCGTAGAAGTCGCCAGACTTGGTGTAGCCTGCCTTCTCCAGGACCTTGCGTGCTTCCTCCGGGTTACGTGCCGGGTAGTTGTCACGGTAGTACTGGGAGGAGCTCAGCAGAAGCATCGAGCCGGGAACTTCTTCTTCGTAGGGCAGACCCTGGAAGCGAATCTTTGCCAGAGCACCACGGTCAATACCCAGGAAGATTGCCTTACGCACGGCAGTATCAGTGATGTGCTGTGCGTTCAGGTTCATGCCGCCGGCGAAGAGGCGGCGACCGCGGCGAATTTCAGAGTTCGCAACATCCTTCATCTCGTTGTAGGCGCTAAGGGTACGTGATTCCACAGCGTCCAGTTCGCCGTTCTTGTAGGCGGCGCGAGCTGCAGCGTCCGCCATTTCACGCACGACGATGCGGTCCAGCTTAGGCTTGTCACCCCACCACTTGTCGTTGGGCACAGCGGTGAAGGTCTTCTCGGAGGAGTTCCAGCCGTTGGGTGCCAGGGTGAAGGGGCCGCAACCGAGCTCGGGGTGGGGGTTGTCCACGAAACCTTCATTGAAGAGGTTTATATCAAGCATTGCCGGGTGCAGGATTCCGCCGAAGAGCAGACCCTTGACGGGGTTGTGTGCAGTCTTGAAGACAACTCGTGCGTGGTAGCGGTCGCCGTCGATAGCTTCAACGCTTTCGATGAACTCGTAGATACCTGCAGCGCCAATCTTGTACGCACCCTCGGGGTCACGCTGAATCTGCCAGGTTGCCTTGAGAGCGTCGATGTCGATGGGGGTGCCGTCATTGAAGACTGCCTTGGGGTTCAGGCGAACCTCGGCGGTGATCTTACCGTCTACTTCCTTAGCTTCGAAGCCGAGGCAGTAGTTGGGGTCGAGCTCATCTTCACCCTTGAAGGTGCTGCGCCAGATGCCGGCACCGGCGATAATGCCCATGGTTTCGGAGACGGAGGTGCTGGAGCCGTTCTGGGAGAAGCGGTTGAAGTCGGGGCCGAGGGAGTAGGTGCTCAGGTTCAGGGTACCGCCCTGCTTGAGCTTCGAGGGGTCCTGCTCGTTAATTTCATAGAACGGGGTTTCGCTTGCCTTGTGCTCGGTCTTGGAGGATGAGGAGCCACAAGCGCTCAGTACGCCGGCAGCAGCGACGGCGGTTGCGCCGCCGAACAGTACGCGGCGGCTCATGATCGGGTTGAATCCGGAGAGGGAGGGGATGGGGTGAGGGCTCATGATGGGCTCCTTGTGGGTGTGGACTGCGCTGATGCAGTGTTTGCAGTGTAGAGTGGGTGGCTCGCGCGCTCTGGAGGCGGGGTTTCTGTCTACAGGAGCGCCTGCCATCTGCGGTGATGAGCAGACAGGTCAAGCCATGCAAAATAATGTGACTTACAGCTATGTCCTAAGCCACATTTAATATTTTTAGTAGTGTACACCACATGCATTGCTACAAGTGCGCAACACGATAAATATTTCTTAATTATTACGCCTGGCCCTAAAGCACTGGACTAAGGTGTCGGACTAAGGCACCCAATCTAACCCCCTATCGCCCCCCACCACCCGCCGTGCAGCACCCCTCCCCCACATCACACAACCCTGCCTCACCACAACCCATCCCAAAAAATAGCTAACAGGCACAGCAAAGCGGGCCGAATGCGCACATACACATTCGACCCGCTCGCACGACAGGCGTCTTTTAGGAGTTCATCCAGCCCACAGTAGTCCAGTCAGTCGACTTGTAAAGACTCGGGCCGTAGTTAGCCAGGGTCTTCTTAACCATCACAAAGTCAGGACCGTTCGTAATGGTACCCAGGAAGGCAAACTC
>CALGXU010000513.1 GCA_937935205.1 uncultured Rothia sp. | reverse complement strand
CAGGTATTCTGCAGTGTAGTCGGGGCCGAGGTAGGCACCGTGGCCCAGGACGGATCCGTACTGCTGCAGGCCGCGTCCCTGGAAGAGTTCCTGACCGTGCAGGATCTGTTCTTGGGTCGCGATGACTTTGCCGTCATTGCCGACAATTTTGTCGGGGAGCGGCATGGAGAGTGCGTAGGTGCGCATTGCAAGGACTGCCATGATGGTGAAGCCCAGGAGCATCACAAACGCAACAGCCTGTACCCAGCCTTTTCCGGCATAGGCACCGACCGTGTCTGAGCGGCGGGCAATCTTTGCTGCCTGCGCACGCGAGACGGGTTTTGTAGCCATAGTGTATGTCTCCAGTGTGCGTGGAATTTGTATGTGGAGTGGCTCCGACGCACATCCGCTGGAGGGGCGGCTCACTATGTTCGGGGTGAATCGTCCTTGAGGGAGGTGCGACAGCCCACCCTGCCTTTTATTCTTGCATATTAAATACGCATTTACGAAACTTTGCTGACGTAGCGTCATAATGTGACATGGCTATTTGGCGGGGAAATCGGCAATCATAAGGCGGAAAACCTGAAATATTACGTTGAGGTTGAACCTTTAGCTTCCGCACTGCTTTTCCGCCTGCAACGGGGGAGAAGAGTTTGGGTGTTCAGGGGGTTTCGGGGCGGAAGTTGTGCAGGCTCCCTCTATCGGGGGTTCTACTCGGCTCCTATTTGAGCTCCTGCCGGGGCTCTCGCTGGAATTACTGGCGGCAGGCGCATCCCAGCATGTGGAAGGGGAGCGCGGCACCCCTCACGTACCTACACTCGGGTGTGGAATAATAAAACCCGACGCTACTAAACACAGTACAAATTTTTTGCGGCACAGGTTACCGCAGTACAGATTTTGTGCTCTTTGGCGGCGTATATTCAGAAGGGGTCACTCACCCCGCATCCACGGCGGACCGCCGCCACAGCCCGCAATCTATCGGCACCTCAGGAGAGTTCACGTGCTTCTCTACAAATCCACCCAGAAAGCAGTCACCGGAATCCTGCGCACCGTCTTCCGCGCCCGCGTGACCGGACTCGAAAACTTCCCCGCCGCCGGCCCGGTGATTGTCGCCTCCAACCACCTGTCCTTCTTGGACTCCATCATTATTTCCGCCATGATGCCGCGCCGCGTGGCGTTCCTCGCCAAGGCCGAGTACGTGAACACCCCCGGCCCGCGCGGCAAGATGATGAAGGCGTTCTTCGAAGCCGTGGACATCATTCCCGTGAACCGCTCCGACCGTTCCGAGTCGCTCAAGGCGCTCGACATTGCCCTGGAGAAGCTGCAGGAGGGTAAGGTCTTCGGCATTTACCCCGAGGGCACCCGCTCCCGCGACGGCTACCTGTACCGCGGCAAGATTGGTGTGGCGTGGCTTGCGCACATGACCGGTGCGCCCGTGATTCCGGTCGGTCTGATTGGCACCGACCGCCTGCAGAAGCCCGGTTCGAATATGATTTACCCGCGCCGCTTCACGATTCGTGTGGGCAAGCCGCTCTACTTTGAGAAGACCGGCGAGAAGATGACCGGCAAGCAGCGCCGCGTCACTACCGACGCGATCATGGATGAGATTGCTCAGCTGTCCGGTCAGGCACGAAAGCACGAATACAACGTTTCGCCCTCAGCCGCACGTGACGCAGGCTAGGGCACACGCCGCCTATACCGCGTAGACTTAAACCGCGCATTCACGCACCGACCCCCGCGCTTCGGGGAGCCCGGTGCAGGATGCGCGGTTTGTCTTATGTGAGCCTCTGAGATACCTCCGGCGGCCCCGCAGAGGTCCACTGCTGAGGCACACCGTAGAAAACCGCCGTCAAGCCCAGTAGAGCGAGGAGAAAGTACCCATGGCAGAGCCTTCCAGCTACCGCCCCGCCCCCGGCGAAATCCCCACCGACCCGGGCGTTTACCGTTTCCGCGATGCCGACGGCCGCGTCATCTACGTTGGCAAGGCGAAGAACCTGCGCAACCGCCTCAACAGCTATTTTGCGTCCCCTCAGACGCTGAGCCCGAAGACCTACGCGATGGTGCATACGGCGGCGAGCGTGGAGTGGACCGTGGTGGCGAGCGAGATGGAATCGCTGCAGCTCGAATACACCTGGATTAAGGAGTTTTCGCCGCGGTTCAACATTGCGTTCCGTGACGATAAGTCGTACCCGTACCTGGCGATTACCGTCAATGATGTGTACCCGCGCGCGATGGTGACTCGCGGCGAGCGCCGTAAGGGCGTGCGCTATTTTGGCCCGTATTCGCAGGCGTGGGCGATTCGTGAAACCCTGGATGCGCTGCTGCGCGTGTTCCCGGTGCGCACCTGCACGAACGGCGTGTTTAACCGCGCAAAGAATAGTGGCCGACCGTGCCTGCTCGGCTATATCGATAAGTGCGCGGCGCCGTGCGTGGGCAAGATTAGCGCCGAGGAGCACCGCGAGTTGGCGCGCGGTCTGACCCGGTTCATGGGTGGTGGCGCTGAGAAGCATATCGCCCAGTTGACCGCGGAAATGAAAGCCGCCGCAGCTGATATGGATTTCGAGCGTGCCGCGATTCTTCGCGACGATATTGCCGCGCTAACTAAGGCGTTTGAGCGTAACGCCGTGGTGCTCGGTGCAACGGTGGATGCCGACCTGTTCGCCTACGCTGAGGATGACCTGGAGGCGTCCGTGCAGGTGTTCTTCGTGCGCGGCGGCAGGATCCGCGGCCAGCGCGGCTGGATCGTGGAGAAGGTCAACGACAGCACCGACGCGCAGCTCATTGAGCAGCTCATCGCGCAGGTGTACAGCGATATTGCGGCGAGCCTCGCCTCCCAGAAGGACGCCGAGAAGAGCCTGAACAGCTACGATATTCCGCGCTCCGTGCTCGTGCCGGTGGAGCCCGAGAATAAGGAGCAGCTGGCGTCCTGGCTGGCGGAGGTGCGCGGCGGCCCCGTGGAAATTAGCGTCCCGCAGCGCGGCGACAAGGCAGAACTCATGAAGACGGTTGCCGAGAATGCGCGCCAGTCGCTGACCCTGCACAAGAGCCGCCGTGCGGGCGATTTGACCACTCGCAGCGCATCCCTCGTGGAGCTGCAGGAGGCGCTGGAACTGCCCGACCCGCTGCTACGCATCGAGTGCTACGACATTTCGCATGTGCAGGGCACGAACGTGGTCGCCTCCATGGTCGTCTTTGAGGACGGCATGCCCGCGAAGAACGCCTACCGCACCTACAGCATTACCGGCGACGCCGCGCGTGACGATACCGCAAGCATGTACGACGTCATTACGCGCCGCTTCAAGAGGCACCTGGCGCAGCAGGCGGAACGCGAGGCAACCCCCGTGCACTCCGGCGAGATTGACGCCTCCACGCCCGAGCCTGCGAAGTTCGC
>CALGXU010000512.1 GCA_937935205.1 uncultured Rothia sp. | reverse complement strand
TGGAGGCGGCTGAGCTTCCGGTGGTTGAGGTGCATCTGTCGAATGTGCATCGCCGCGAGGAATTCCGCCATCATTCGTTTGTGTCGCCGCAGGCTACTGCGGTGATCGCCGGTGCGGGTGCGTACGGCTACGTCATGGCGGTTGATTTCCTGGCACAGCATCTGGCGGAATAGCCCAGCGCAGCACCTGGCGGATTAACAGCGCGCCGCCTCCTTTCGTTAAATAGTTCAGGCTCCCGCCCTCGCACGAGGAACGGGAGCCTGAACTTTTATGGCTATTTAGCGGCTAGTTACTTGCGGCAGGTTCCGGTGGAGACTGCGGCGGTGTTGTCGCCGCCTTCAGTCAGTGCCTGCTTGAGGGTGCTTGCGGTGATGGCGTAGCCGGTCTGGCCGGTGGTTGCCTTACCGAAGATCACGCCGACCACGTTGCCGTTTTCGTCGAGGACGGGGCCGCCGGAGTTGCCGTGCTGCACGTCGGCTGCCAGCTGGTAGACCTGGCGCATGGCGTTGGCGCGGCCGGTGTCGGCGTCGATGGTCTGGGTGTTGCCGATACCCTGCACGGTGGCGGGCAGCGCCTTGAACGGGCCGCCCTTGGGGTAGCCCATGAAGGTTACGAGGCTACCTGCGGTGGCGTTGGTGCCAATGCTCAGCGGCTCGAGCGGCAGCTTGGGAACGCTGATGAAGGCGATGTCCTGTTCGCTGTTCATGTAGACGACGGTGCCGGGCCAGGTGCGGCCTCGGGAGTCCTGTACGACCGGGGAGGTCACGCCGGCGACCACGTGGGCGTTGGTGACGACCAGGCCGTTATCGGCGACGAAGCCGGAGCCGGTGGAGGTGTAGCCGCACTGCTCTGCGGCGCCCAGAATCTCAACCACGGAGGCTGCCGCCCGATCCAGCCCCGCAGATTCTACGGTCTGGGTGGGGGCACTGGTTTCGGGGGCGATGAGCTGGCTAACTTCCGGAATGGTTCCGAAGGCGAGCACGTCGTTGCGCACCGTGTTGATGCGGTCCTTAACGACCTCGGGGGTGGAGGCGACCATCCAGGAGAGGGTCTTGGATTCGCTGAGCGCAGTGTTGAGCTGCGGGATGGGTACGGTGCGCATGGAGATGGTCAGCACGACCATGACCAGGGCGCAGGCGGCGAGGTTCAGCACGCCGCCGAAGAAGCGTTCTACGCCCTTGAGCGGGGTGATGTCGGTGACGCGGCGGATGGTGCGTCCGGCGACGAGGCCGAGCCACTGTCCGATGGTCAGGCAGATGATGAGCACACCGACGGCGGTAATGAGGCTCCACTGGGATCCCACGGATGCCACGGCGAGGGGCACGAGCCAGGCTGCGGCGCAGACGCCCAGGCCGAGGCCGAGGAAGGTTCCGAGGGTGGTGAAGAAGCCGCTGCGGACTCCGGCGAGGAAGTAGAGCAGCAGGATGATGGGGATAGCAATATCAAGCAGGTTGATGCCAGTCGTCACGACTAATTGCCTCCTTGGTGGGTAGAAGTGGTCACGGTGTGCCCATTGTGGTTGGTGCGGGCTGTGCCCGGTGAGTGTTGTGCGCGTTAACACCCGGTGGTGGGTGCGGCGGGCTTGTGCGCCCGGGGTTTTGGGACCGGGTTTTTGCCTCGTCGCATCGTACCGCGTGTGGAGGCGGGAGCCTCCTTGTCATGAGGGTGTCAGCGTGCTTGGTACCGATAAAAGTACACACCTGAATGCCTGATATTAGGTGGTGAACCTGTGGGTAAGCTTTGAATTTTCTCGGAAGAAATAACTTTTGTTGTAAAGCTCGCTGTCTCGGAATGCATAAAGCGCTTTTTTAGGGTACGCTCATATCAGTTGAATATGTCACACTAGCTTGAGCCTTCTCACATTTCAGATGTTGAGACGCATGGCACCGGTTCGGGCTCACTCACTGAACATTTACGAGTTTCGGCTCATCACCTCATATCTAGGAGAACTTTATGGATCTCGAGATCCTCCGTCGTACCCCTCTCTTTGCTAACCTCGACGACGCAGCTTTCGCTCTGCTGACCGATGACATTCAGGAGATTGACCTCTCCCGCAACGCCGTCCTCTTCTACGAGGGTGACCAGGACGATCAGCTTTTCGCTGTGCTCTCCGGTAAGGTCAAGCTGGGCCGCACCGCCGCTGACGGCCGCGAGAACATGGTCGCGATTATGGGTCCCGGTGATGTTTTCGGCGAGATGGCTCTCTTCGATCCTTCGCCCCGTTCGACCAACGCTGTGGCTGTTTCTGAGACTCGCCTGGCTGCCATCAAGCACGAGTCCTTCAAGCGCGCACAGCAGCTCGATCCCACTATCTCCGATCAGGTTATTAAGACCCTGGCTCGCCGCCTGCGCCACGCTAACGAGGCGCTGGCTGACCTGGTCTTCTCCGACGTTCCCGGCCGCCTCGCTAAGGCGCTGCTGGACCTGGCTGACCGCTTCGGCCGCCCCGCAACCGACGGCGTGCTCGTTGCTCACGAGCTGACTCAGGAAGAGCTGGCACAGCTGGTTGGCGCATCCCGCGAGACCGTGAACAAGGCTCTTGCCGAGTTCGTTTCTCGCGGCTGGATCCGCCTGGAGGCACGCGCGGTTGTCATTCTGGACCTGCCCCGCCTGCGCCAGCGTTCCCGCTAAAGCCTCTTTGAGTGAGGGCATTCTAGAACGCCCTCGCTAAAAGACGCACGACTTAAATAAATCAGGAGCCGTTTCCCTCTGCATGGGGAAACGGCTCCTGATTTCTTTAACGCTTCATCTCGTAAGAGCTCACGAGCGGAGCGTTGCGGCAGCTCGTTAGAGCACGCCCATCGCGCCGGTGTACATGGAACCGGTCGTTGCCGGAACCACCTCGGTGAAGGAGAGCATGCACGCGCCATTGTGGGTGACGAGCACGGGCTTCTTCACCTCAATCTTGCGGCGCTTGGACAGCCACGCCACGGAGGTCTGAGCCTTCGCCAGCGATTCGAGCAGGCACATCACACCGGGGGTGATGAGCTGATCCAAGGTGCGACCCACCGTGTTGGGCTGGCCGATGCGATCGCCCAGTTCGCTGGTGTCCTTGGCTTCGAGCAGTTCGCGCACGTTCAGCCAGTCACCCCACACGCCCTTACCGAGTAGCAACTTCGGGTCCTGGCCGACGGGCAGAGCCGTGCTGAAGTAGGCGATATCGTAGCGCTTAAGGAAGAAGTCCGGGGACTGCCAACGCGCGACCGGGCGCAGCAGGTCAGCGCGCACGCTCAAGCCGCTGGAGGTCAAGAAGTGCGAAAAGCTCTTATCCTGAGCCGCGACTGCCTCGCGCCACGCCATGAACTCGGGCGTGCTGGAGCGCTCCACCACGTCCTGGTCGTCCTCACCGGCAAGCAGAATACCGGTCTCTTCGAAGGATTCACGCACGGCAGCCATGACGCTACGGCGTGCCTGCGCAATATCGGAGAAGTGGAATTGCTCTTCCCAGTAGTCGGCGCCGGGGCCCACCCAGGAGGCAGACTCATCATCACCGGGAAGAGCCGTACCGCCGGGGAACGCCACCACGCCCAGCGGAGAGGTGCCGGGGCGGTAGGTCAGAATCGTTTCGAGGCCGTTGTCGCCGTCGCGCACAAAAATAACGGATGCCGCCTGGCGCATCGTGCAGCCGACGGTGCATTCGCTGCCGCCCGCACGCCAGCTTTCGGCGGCGGTGCGCATGAACTCGGGAATCGTGTAGAGACGCTGAATGGAGGCGGTGCGCGGGCCTGACTGGCGGCCGGTAAACATGCGGGGGCGCTCCACGCCCTCAGCCGGGGTGGGAGTGCCGAAGCGGCGTTCCTGCACCGGCAGGGGTAGAGTCTTGATGTTTTGGGCGGTGCCGTTGTCTCGTGCGGATCCGGTGCGTGCAGTCGTATCAGGTGCGTCCTGTGCCGCCCGCTGAGCTTGGGCAGCACGAATAGCAGACAGCGGCAGAGCGCCGGTGTACAGCTTAGACATACTCAACGATGATCTCGACCTCTACGGGCGAATCCAGGGGAAGAACGGGAACACCCACGGCGGAGCGGGCGTGCTGGCCTGCCTCGCCGAAGATTTCGCCGAGCAGTTCGGAGGCACCGTTAATGACGGCGGGCTGAGCGGTGAAGTTCACCTCGGACGCTACGAAGCCAACAACCTTCACGACGCGCTGCACGCGGTCCAGGTCACCAATAACGGACTTGACTGCTGCCAGGGCATTGAGCAGGCTGATACCCGCGTACTTCTTAGCATCCTCGGGGGTCACGAAGCCTTCAGCGCCGGAGTCGGACACCTTACCGGTTCCGGGCAGGGCACCGTCAACGAAGGGCAGCTGACCGGAGGTGTACACGTAGGAGCCGGAGGTTACCGCGGGAACATAAGCGGCAACGGGGGCGGGTGCTACGGGCAGTTCGTAACCGAGTTCGCGGATACGTGCTTCAATACGGGATTCAGTCATGATTACTCCAGAAGGATGGTGGGTGCTGGCACCCAAACGGTGATAGGGGAAATGCCGTAAACCTAAACGCTACTGATATTCAGGCAGCTGTTAAACGGCTAACCGGCGGCCTGCCTCATCTATTCCCGCCCGCCCCTATAGGTAGGGGAAAGTGGGGTTGAGGTGACCGCCGGGTGCGCTGCTCTTAGTCAGCCTTCTCGCGCTTAAAGTAGGCGATGGGGTTGCCCTGAGTCGGAGCGACCATGTTCGACGCGGGGGTTGCGCCGGCAGGTGCGGATGCGCCGGGGAGAACAGTTACGAGCTCCCAGCCGTCTTCACCCCAGTTGTCGAGGATTGCCTTGGTCGTGTGGATCATCAGCGGTACAGTTGCGTATTCCCATTTCTTCATACCCTCTAG
>CALGXU010000511.1 GCA_937935205.1 uncultured Rothia sp. | reverse complement strand
GTGACATCAGGGTGCCCGAAGCGAAGCGAGGGCGGGTTCCCTGTAGGAACGAGGAGGAACACCGCCCCTCAAGCATTCCAAGTCACTTGAGGAAATACGCGGCGCACCGCCCTCAAGCGCCTCAGCGGGAGAAGCGTTTAGGCTGCCGCCTCGCAGAAGGTCACCGTCACCGAACCGTTACCGCGCTCGCGCATCCACTGCGGCGCGTTCTCAGCCGAAACAATCGCACCCTCGCTCACCGACGGTGCAATGTACGAGCCGCCCGCGCCACCTGCACCGCCCTGCATCGTGTAGCCGATGCCCTGACGTACGCCGGTCGGGCTGTTCAGCCACTTCTGGGTCAGCACAATCGAGGAGACGGACTGTGCCGCGCCGGAACCGCCGCCTCCGTAGCCTGCACCGCCGCCGCCGGACACCACGGACTGGTAGCCGTTGAAGTTCTGCGCGTACGCGCCCTCGTCGTTGTAGATGTCCAGGTCCCAGCTGCGGTCCTCGTAGGTGCCCTTCTCGTGCACGCTGGCGGGGTTCTCGTCGAGCTGGTAGGAGTACGCGCCCGCGCCGTCGCCGCCGTTACCCGCGAAGCCGTTCGTGCCCGCGTTTCCGGCAACAAACTGGCTGAACAGCACCTGGTTGTTGGTGCTTTCAAAGCCGATGATGGGGCCGCTTGCCGGCAGGGTGCCTGCCGTGCCACCTGCACCGCCTACGCCCGCTGCGCCGCCGAAGCCGGAGTTGTAGGTCAGGACCTTGGAGCGTTCAGCCTTGTAGATTTCGGAGCCGGGGGTGCCGTTGGAGCCTGCCGCTGCGGAGGCGCTACCCGCCGCGTCGAACTGCGGGGATGCGTCCGAGCCGAGGGGCGCCACGCCGGCGTCGATCTGGCCGTCGAGGTTGGAGTACCAGGGGTCTGCGTAGGACACGCCGGAGCTGGTCATGCCCGCGCCGCCACCGCCACCTGCAACCGCCACCACGGTGCCGTCAATGAGCAGTGCGGAGGAGCCGCCGCCTGATGCAGCGTACACCTGGGTCTTGGAGTTAGCCGGGTCAGCGTACTTTGCGTCCACCTGCGCGGTGATGTTGCCGGGGAC
>CALGXU010000510.1 GCA_937935205.1 uncultured Rothia sp. | reverse complement strand
TGAAGGGGGGAGGGGAGCATGCGTATTCTGATTGCTGGCCCGAGCGGTAGCGGTAAGACGACGTTCGCGGCGCGGTTGGGGCGCCTCCTGGACATTCCGCATACGGAGATGGACTCGTTGCATTGGGGTCCGAATTGGACTCCGCGCCCTAGTTTTGAGGCGGATGTTCAGGCGCTCATTGAGCAGCCTGCGTGGATTACGGAGTGGCAGTATCCGCAGGTGCGTGGCCGTCTGCTGGAGCGCGCGGACGTGGTGATTTATCTGCGCTATAGCCGCGCGGTGGTGATGTGGCGTGTGGTTCGTCGGACGGTGCGTCGCGCGGTGACGGGTCAGAAGCTGTGGGCGGATAATGTGGAGCCGCCGCTGTGGAATATTCTGCGCGACCCGGACAACATGATTCGGTACACGTGGAGGAGCTACCCACACGTCGGGGAGTTGCTGGCGGAGGCTCGCAGGCAGCATCTGCAGAAGCGTTTTATTGAGTTTCGTACTCCGCGGGCGGCGAACCAGTTTTTGCGTGCCGTGCAGCTGCGCGGTGTGCTCTGAGGCGGCTGCCTCTAAACCAGCTGCCCTAAAACAACCGCCGAGAGTGGTGTCGAAAGAGATGTATGAGCCGGGTGAAGGTCGGCTCCAAGTTGAAAGGTGAACGATGCGAGTAGTTATTCAGCGCGTGACCCGCGCGGCGGTGCGCGTGGCGGGTGAGACGGTCGGCGCGATTGAGCAGCCCGGCTACCTGGTGCTGGTCGGTATCACGCACGGTGACGGTGCGGCGCAGGTTGCGAAGCTTGCCGATAAGACCGCGAACCTGCGCCTGATGGAGGGGGAGAAGTCCCTCCTCGATGAGGGCGCACCCGTGCTGGCGGTCAGCCAGTTCACCCTCTACGGGGATGCGAAGAAGGGCCGCCGCCCCTCCTGGTCTGCCGCTGCGCCCGGTCCGGTGAGTGAGCCGCTGTTCAACGACTATGTTCAGGCGCTGCGTGAGCGTGGCCTGCACGTGGAGACCGGCGTGTTCGGTGCAGACATGCAGGTGGAGCTCGTCAATGACGGCCCGGTGACCCTGATTCTCGATAGTGAGACCCTCTAGGCCGACGCTTTCGATAGGTTAGTGGATTGTCCCGAGGTTTAAAGCCTTGCCCCGGGGTTTAAAACCCACGGCGAAGACACTAACCTATCGAAAACCCGTGTGGTGTCACGCCGCGAGCTAAATCCGCAGCTGTATATCCACACCCCGTACCTGCCTCCAGATTGTGAAACGATAGAGTAAGACTATGGCTGATTCCCTCTTTGATCTTGAGCTGCCCGATGACGGGGACCGTGTGAGCTTAATCGGCGCCTCCGCTGAGGAGCCCTCCTCGCGTGCCTCTGCATCGCGCGCGCCCTCTTCCCGTTCGGCGTCTCGTGCGCCGTTGGCGGTGCGTATGCGTCCGCGCACTATTGATGAGGTTCTCGGCCAGGATCACCTGCTGACTCCCGGTGCGCCTTTGCGCGTGTTGGCGGGGGAGAACGCCGGCCCGGCTGGCCCGTCCTCGGTGATTCTGTACGGCCCTCCGGGTACGGGTAAGACCACTCTGGCGCATGTGATTGCGCGCGCGCCGGGCCGTAAGTTCGTGGAGCTTTCGGCGATTACCGCGGGCGTGAAGGATGTTCGTGCGGTCATGGATCAGGCGCTGCTCGACCGCGACATGTACGGCACGACCACCGTGCTCTTCCTCGATGAGATCCACCGTTTTACGAAGGCTCAGCAGGATGCGCTCCTGCCCGGCGTGGAGAACCGCTGGGTGATTCTGGTGGCGGCTACGACGGAGAACCCCTCGTTCAGCATTATTTCGCCGCTGCTCTCGCGCTCGCTGCTGCTGCGGGTTCATTCGCTGGAGCAGTCCGATATTGAGCGTCTGATTGACCGTGCGTTGGCTGACCCGCGCGGTTTTGGTGGTGCGGCCGTCATCGACGCGGATGCGCGTGCCCACCTCGCGGCGGTTTCGGGAGGCGACGCTCGCCGCTCCCTGACCTCGCTGGAGGCGGCGGCTGCGATTGCGTTTAGCGAGGCCGAACAGGCTTCGGCAGAGGCCGCCGGCTCGCACGGGGGCGGCTCCGCCGAAACCGCAGAAACCTCCGAAACCAACCCGGCTGAGAATGACC
>CALGXU010000509.1 GCA_937935205.1 uncultured Rothia sp. | reverse complement strand
TTGCCGGTGCGCTGGTGCTGGGTGGTTATGCGGTGCTGGGCGGCACCATGCAGATTGGTACCCTGCTGGCGTTGGTGATTTACGCGAACCGTGTGTTTGAGCCGGTCATGCAGCTCTCTGAGTTCTACAACATGTTCCAGTCGGCGATGTCCGCGTTGGAGAAGTTGTCGTCGTTTTTGGCGGAGGAGCCGGAGGTTGCTGAGCCGGAGCATCCGCATGAGCGGGCTGTAGAGCCTGCCGCTGAGCCTGTAGCTGAGTCTGCTACTGGTGTTTCCGGGGGCGTGAACGGTACGGTTCACGGTGCCCTGGTGGAGCTGGATTCGACGGTCTTTGGGTACACTTCGGATCGTCACGCCCTGAAGGAGACGAGCCTGCGCATTGAGCCGGGTACGACCGTGGCGCTGGTTGGTGCTACGGGTGCCGGCAAGTCGACGATCGCTAAGCTGGTAGCTCGTTTCTACGATGTTTCGTCCGGTCAGGTGCGTATTGACGGTGTGGATGTTCGCCAGCTGGCGGATGTGCAGCTACGCCGTGAGGTGCTCATGCTAACCCAGGAGGTGTTCCTGTTCTCCGCCTCGATTCTGGAAAATATCCGCATGGGCAACCCGCAGGCCTCCGATGAGCAGGTGAAGGCTGCCGCGAAGGCGGTGGGTGCGGATGCGTTCATTGAGCGTCTGCGTGACGGTTACGAATCGCGGCTGGGTCGTGGCGGTATTACCCTGTCGGCGGGCCAGCGTCAGCTGGTGTCCTTTGCTCGCGTATTCTTGGCGAATCCGCGGGTGCTGATTCTGGATGAGGCGACGGCTTCGCTGGACATTCCGAGTGAGCGCGCGGTGCAGGCGGCGTTGCGAACCGTGTTGGCGGGGCGTACGGCGCTGGTGATTGCGCATCGTCTCTCGACGGTTCTGGGCGCTGATCGTGTGCTGGTGATTCATGAGGGCTCCGTGGTGGAGGATGGCTCCCCGCAGCAGCTGATTGCCTCCGGTGGTCGTTTTGCGGCGATGTACGCCTCCTGGGATGAGCTGAATCAGGTTCAGGAGGCTGAAGCCTAGAAACTTTATCTGACTCTGCCCGACCGGTAGCGTGCCGCTGTGTTGCGTTCTGAATTTTTTTGGGTTATCCTAGGTGAGTTGCCTACGGTATTCGCTGATAGGTCAACATCGGGATGTGGCGCAGCTTGGTAGCGCGCGTCGTTCGGGACGACGAGGTCGCAGGTTCAAATCCTGTCATCCCGACAACTAGCCCCGGTCCAGTGGACCGGGGCTTTGTCGTACCCGCAGTAATTCTGCCGCAGGTCTCTCAGCAGATTCTGGCGCATATTCTGCGCAGATGTTGCGTACATAGAAGCGACCCCCTACCGGCGCAGGAACGCAGGTAGGGGGTCGCTTTCTAGGTTGTGGCTCTAGGTTATGTTCTTCAGCCCGCTTAGCCACG
>CALGXU010000508.1 GCA_937935205.1 uncultured Rothia sp. | reverse complement strand
CCCCCGCCATGAAACGACGGAACAGAGTCGTACCCGCGTCCGCCAGATAAGTCATCAGCGGAGCAAAAGCCAGCAGGAACGGAACATCCGCAAACCACGCACCCACAGCCAACGTGCCCAGCGCCGCGCCCAAAACATAAGAACCCGCATCGCCCAAAAACACGTTCTTACCGGGGCGCACATTCCACGGCAGGAACGCCGCAAAAGCACCGGCAACAGCCACACCAGCCAAAGCCAGCCACGGAAGGTTCACCATCCAACCGGTCAGCGCATACGCCAAACCAGCCACCAGACCGTGAGCACCAGAAATACCGTTAATGCCGTCCATAAAATTCGCCACATTAATGTAGCCGGCAATAAAAATCGCACCCAGAATCAGCAGCAGAATGTTCGTGCCCTGCACCGTCGCAAAGCTCACGCTCACCAGCACACCAATCACCAGCTGCAGGCCCGCACGACGCACAATGCTCACGCCGCGAATATCCTCCAGCCACCCCAAGGCGAGAGCGCACAGAATCGCCGCAGCAATCGTCACCGCCAGCTGCAAAGACTCAGCAGAACGGTACGTCCAGCCGAACAGGGTAGCCGCCACAAACGCTACAAAGGTCGCGGCCGCAGTTGCCAAGCCCATACCGCGGTAGGTCGGAGCAGTATGCGAAGAACGCTCATTAGGAACATCCACCATATTGTTGCGGTGCAAAATCGGGCGCACCGCAAACGGCAAAAGGGCACCCAAAACAAAAGCAAGAGCAAAAATACTCAACAGCTCAGAAAAGGAGGTCATACCAGCTCCAAGGCATTGGCGCCGCTCCCCTGGACGCAAGCTCCAGAATCGCAGCTAAGGGACGATGTGTGCGTAGTGTGTGTTTACTTCGTATTCTATAGAACTATTCACCGACGCGGGGCTAACCTTCACAGAATCCAGTACCACACACAGAATCCAGTACCACACACAGAATCTAGTGCCAGGTAAGCAGAAAAACACCGGATACCGCACCCGCCACGCAAGTGCAGCATCCGGTGTCATTCCGTAAAGATTAGAACGTCTGTGCATCCGCCAGAGTACGCGGATCAGGGGCACGCTCCAGGCCATGACGCTCATAGCCGCTGTGCTCCCGATAGTTCTGAATCCACCGCTCATAATCGAGCTCATCAGGGTCAAGTGCCGGGGCACTCGACCGGGAAATATACCGGTTCTCCTCGCTCGGCACCAGCTTCTCGGTACCGCCGAAGAGAGTCTCATCCAGCTTCTCACCCTTGCGAAGACCAATCTCCTTGATCTCCACGTCATACCGCTCATACGCCTGGCGCATCGCCTTCGCAACGTCCAGGATCTTGACCGGCTGACCCATATCCAGCACCATGACCTCGCCCGGGCGACCAATCGCACCGGCAAGCATCACCAGCAGGCAGGCATCGGTAATCAGCATGAAGTAACGGGTCGCGCGCTTATCCGTCAGGGTAATCGGACCACCCGAAAGGATCTGCTTCGTAAAGAGCGGCTTAATCGAACCGCGCGAACCAAACACGTTACCGAAACGAACCGACACGTAGGTGTTGCCGGTCTTCTCGCCAAAGTACGCGGTCAGACGCTCCGCCACACGCTTGGACTGGCCCAGCGCAGTCTTCGGATCCGCAGCCTTATCGGTCGAAACGTTCACAAAGGTCTTCACGCCCACCGCCTCCGCGGCACGCAGCACGTTGAGAGTACCCAGGGAGTTCGTCTTCCACGCCTCCTGCGGGTACGCTTCCAGCGCCGACACGTGCTTCAAAGCCGCAGCGTGGAACACCACCTCGGGGCGACGGTCACGGAAAATCTCCAGCAGGTTATCGCCCTCACGAATATCAGCCAGAATAATGCGGTCATCGTCCAGGCTCGACTCGTGAGTAATCGAAACCTTCGTCTCCATCAGCAGAGTCTCATCATGATCAAGCATCATGAGAGTCTCCGGCTCAAATTCGCTAATCTGACGGCACAGCTCAGAACCAATCGAACCGCCCGCACCCGTGACCAGCACACGCTTACCGTGCAGGTACGAACGCAGAATATCGCGGTCAATATCGTAGTTAATCTCGCCACGAATCACGCGCATCAGGTCGTTATCGCTCGCGGTAATCAGACGCTCACCCATCAGGCGAGCATTCGCGCTACTAATACGCTGAACCTCAACCTTAAGCTTACGCATGCGGTTGCAGAAGGACTCGAAGTAATCCTCCGACATATCCGAAATCGTCACCAGAATCTTACGGGTACCCGACTCACGAATCACCTGCTCCAGCTCACGGTACGTCGTAATCACCGAAATGCCGTGGAACTTCGTGCCAGCCTTCAGCTGGTCGTCATCGAAGACCGCAACCGGGCGAAGCTTCGCGTCCTCATCATGCAGCATCGAATCCATGACCATGCCGCCAATAAAACCGGCACCGTACACAATCACCGGCTCACCGGTCAGCTCACGCACAGCACCGCGCTCAGTGTACACACGCTTCGCCATACGGGCACCAGCCATCATAATCAGGCTAAATGCCGCCGCAATCGCAGGCACACTATGCGGAATATGCGGCAGACCCAGCAGCTCATCCACAAAGGAGAAAACAGTCAACGCCGCGCCCGCACTCAAAGCAGCCGCACCGGCACGCCACGACTCGTCAAACGAACCGTACGAATACACGCCGTTATAAATCTTCACGCCCGCCAGGCCAATAGCCAGATGCAACACCACGGCCAAAGTAGCGGTCATCGTCAACGACGCCGGGTGAATAATATCGAACACCGAGCCGTTACTGAGCAGCACACTATAGCGGAGCATGTACGCGAACAAAACCGCCAGAACCCAGGCGCTCGAATCAATCAGCGCCTGCGCAATCAGCCACCACGGCTTACGCTCATACAGGCGGTTCACCAGCATCGTGCCGGAGTCACCCTCCGTCACCATCGTGCCGCGCTGAGCAGCCTTCCGCATCACCACATGAGCGTGAGGTTTCAACTGAGCCACTACATGCCTCCTTCAGATGCGGTACCAGAAGAACGAGAAGAAGCACGAGCCGTCAAAGACGACAACGCACGAAACGCCGAACGGCGCGCCTGCTCAGGAACAAAACGGTACACACTACGCACCGCCATATTCTGAGCCCACTGAAGCTTAGAAATACCGTGACCGGTGTACAGTCGACGCTGAATCGCCACATCCTGCAACCAGGCCTCCACTCCCCCGCGCTTCGTGTACGCGCCCGCACCCACGCGGTAACGCACCAGCGCATCGGGGATATTACCCAGACGGTAGCCGGCATCGCGCAGACGCATCCACAGCCACCAATCCTCAGCACCGGGCACAAACTCGTAACCGCCCAGCTGCTGCACGGCGCTCTTCACGAACGCCACCGACGGGTGATAAATCGGGTTGCGCGAATCCATCGCGCTGAGCAGACGCGCAGAATCAACAATCGCCTCGCGGGTCGACTCCACCGCGGTATTGCCCTCATTCACCTCAAGCATGGCAGAGCCCAGCACCGTGTAGCCGCCCTGCACCAGGGCAGGAATCAGACGCGCAAAACGAGTCGGCTCAGACAGATCATCAGAATCAGCGCGAGCCACCAGCTCATAGGAGCACGCCTGCAGACCGGCGTTCAGCGCCTCCGCCAAACCAACATTCTGAGCCAGCTCCACCACCTGAATCGGCGGGCAATCCATATTCTCGGCGCGCTGAACCCAGCGGTCCACCACGGCATCCAGCTCGGGGGTCAGCGGGCCGTCCTTCACCAAAACCAGCTCGGAAGGACGCACCGTCTGGTTCAGCAGATTCGACTCCAGCGCCTGCTCCAAGTAGGCGGGGTTCTCCTTCGCGTACACGCTCATCAACACCGAAAAATCGGGCACAGAGCTCACGCAACCACGCGCCTTCTCAGCCTCAACGGCGTTAGCACTAGCCGGCACGCCGTAGCGGCCGGGGAAAGTCAGCGGGTAAATACCCTCAAGCACCTGAGCATTCGGGCGAGGCGCACGCAAACCATCACGCACACCATTGAGGAAATACCCCAGGTAGGTGCGGCGGTCATCAGTGCGCAGAACAGTAGAAATCCATAGGCGCGCCGACGAGCCACCATACAGCAGCTTCTCCAGCGGGTTCAGGGTACGCGAACGAGTAAAGACCCACAGCTTATTACGCACATCGTTATAGAAACGCGGGCCCGGGTCAGCGTTCGTCGTACCAAAAGTCTTCGTGTGGTGCTTAGCCACCGAAGAAGGCACCGCAATACCGTCACGGTGATGAATCAGACGAGTCGAAAACTCGAAGTCATCATTCCAAATGAAGAACTCAGCAATCGGCAAACCACCGTTGCGGCGAATAGCCTGCGCATCCATCAGAATCGACACGAACGAGGCGCTACGAATCGGGCGGGCACCCACCGCCTGCGCACGAGCATGACGCTGCTCCCCCGCCGCGAACATGGTGCGAGGAGTATTCATCGGGTGGTCCTCGCCGTTCGTCCACACCACACGGGATGCCACCACCGCGGGGCGCTGCGAAGGCACCGGCGAATAGTTCAGCCAGGCGGCAACCGCCTCCGACAGGGTGTTCTCGGTCGGCTCGGTGTCATCATCCATCACCCACACCAGGTCCGGGTTATGGCGTTCCAGCGCGCGGTCAATACCCACCGCGAAACCGCCAGCGCCACCCATATTGCTCTCCAGGCGGATGCAATCCACCGGCAGCTCATAGTCCAGGGCGCGCAGGTACTCGGCGGTACCGTCCGTGGAGGCGTTATCAACAATCACCACCGCCGCAGGCACACGCTCACCAGAAGCGATACCCGCAAGGGTCTTCGGCAGCAGGTCCTCACGGTTATAAGTCACCACCACGGCGACCGTGCGGGGATACTCGTTCAAAGAATCGTGAGAAGAAGACTGTTCGGAAGAAGACTGTTCGGAAGAAGGCTGAGCAAAAGCGGTCACGTCGCTGTACTTTTCTGCCATAAGTTCTCCCTCCGCGGCGCGATGCGCCTGAATCAGCCGGTACGCGATACACCCATACCGTGCCGGGCGCTTCTGGTGTTTCTCGCGCCCTCGGTACTCAACCGTGTGGATATATCACTCAAAGAAAACATTTTACCCGCGGTCTCCACTAGAGAGTGAACCATCACCCCAAAAGACGCGCTATATGACAAATAAACAACCGAATTCAGTTGATTTATCCGCATATCGGACGTACCCGCACACCCACTTTTGGGTGTCCATCAAGCTATCAGCTTCACAGCCTGTGTTTGCGCTGTGCACCCCGTGCGAAAAAGCGACCAGAGACCGAATAAAACCCCACAAATTCCCCATAAACTGTTCAAATATGGGAAAGTTGAAATGACCCCATTTTTCCCCGCAACGTACGCGGGCTCGTGAGAGGTAAAAGAGATGTCCGAATCCAAGTGGAAAGTCATTGGCGCCAGCGGCTTCGTTGGTTCCTCCATCGTCGCGCGTCTGAACGCAGAAGGTATCAGCGTCGACCCCATTGAGGCACCTCGACTCGCAACCCGCGCCCTCGACGTAGACAGCATCATCGATGAAGCAGACCAGCTTGAAGGCATCATCGACTCCCTCGCAGAAGCCTTCGCGGGCGCGCAGGTCGTCGTCAACGCAGCGGGCCTCGCGGCACCCAACATGC
>CALGXU010000507.1 GCA_937935205.1 uncultured Rothia sp. | reverse complement strand
CCACCTGCGGCGACGAAATCAACCTGCGCGTGGTGCTCTCTGACGAGCTGAAGGACGGCGAGAAGACCATCGAGTCAGTCTCCTGGGAGGGTGACGGTTGCTCCATCTCCATGGCTGCCGCCTCCGTCCTCTCTGAAATGGCTCCCGGTATGACCGTCTCCGAGTTGCAGAGCCACGTGGATGCGTTCCGTGAGATGCTGCGCTCGCGCGGTAAGGTGACTCTGGACGAAGAGGAGTACGGCGATATGGCGGCTTTCTCCGGTGTCTCGAAGTTCATGGCGCGCGTGAAGTGTGCGATGCTTTCGTGGGTTGCGGTTGAGGAAGCTACTAAGGAAGCAGCCGCGAAGAGCTAATTCTTTGCTGAGAGGGCAGGCTGGATTGTTCGGTAAGTAGCCGATATTTGAACGCCAATCGAAAATATCGAATGGAGCCATCGACAATATATTGCATGGATGTGTAATGTTTTTCGATGAACTTTGAGCGGTGCGCACCGAACAAGACTCGAGTCGAGAATCTACCCCTACTCTTTCTTGATATAAGATTTCTTTGATTTAAATCAATAGGATGAAAATATGAGGCGGATACTACACGGTATCCGCCTCATATTTATATCTTTTCCTTTTTTCTTCAAAAAGGTGACTGGTAAAATAAAAGGACGAAGGGCGCCCAACCAGCACCCTCGAGAAACTCTTTTCGGACCCGCATATTCTCATGTGATAGCGAGAAGAAAAACAGCTTAGAGAGAGAATACTTTCTCAGTGCTGAACAATCTTCGCTAATTCTCCTGCTTTCACTACGGATAACGGTTATGTTTCTCACCCCTTCCGGTACTTCAACCACACCGGAATAACCATCGCCGCTACCAACCACAAGGAAGCCCCATGATTATTGGCTACGCCGCAGGCGCCTACGACCTTTTCCACTACGGCCACCTCGAGATTCTCCGCAAGGCTAAGGAAAACTGCGACTACCTCATTGCAGGCGTCGTGCACGATGACGTTCTGGAAGTGACCAAGGGCCGCCGCCCCGTCATCCCCATCGAAGAGCGTGCCGCCATCGTCAGCCACATCGACTACGTGGACGAAGTGCACGTTGAAACCACCCCCGACAAGCTCGAAACCTGGAAGCAGAAGCCCTTCAACGTCTTCTTCAAGGGCGACGACTGGAAGGGCACCGAAAAGGGCAACGCCCTGGAAGCACGCTTCGCAGAGGTCGGTGTAGAAGTACACTACTTCCCCTACACCGAGCACACCTCCAGCACCAAGCTGCGTAAGGTCGTTGACCTGCTCGAAGCAGAGCACGACCTGCGCGTAGAGATGCGCCGCTTCGCCGAGCTGCTCGGCGAGCGCGAATACTCCGAGGCGATTATCGCCTCCTAACACCCCTGCGCCCTCACGGGTGCGCTAGAGCTCATAGAGACTCATCAAAACACACAAGGATCCCCGCCGTAAATACTTACGACGGGGATCCTTTACCTATTGGCGGTATATCAGCTGCACCTCAAAGGTGAGCGTCTCATAAGCTTTAGCGCTGTGCCAGCCACTTCTCAGCGGAGGAACCCAGAACCTTCAGCACGCGGCCAACCTGAGGCTCAGCAGCGGCTGCAATCTTCTTGCCCACCAGCGGGATGGAGCAGGAGACCTCACCGTTAACGTCCAGGCGGGTCTGCTCACCCTCGGGGGTCAGCTTCTGAGTAGCCTGAGCGGACACGGGCACGCCGTTGACCTTGACCTCGGTAGAAACGGTGCGGGAGCCGTCAGCAGCCGGTGCGCTTACGGTGTCCACCTGGGTCATAGCAACGCCGTTGCCGACGAACTTACGAGCGATGTCCGGCACACGCTCAGCGGGCACGGTACGCTCGGTGGTTGCGGTGAACTCAGCGGAGGTGTCACCGGAAACGGAGAAGCTACCGAACTCCACGCCAACCTCGGAGCATACGAAGCGTGCGAAATCCTCGCTAGAGAACGCCTCGATAACCTGCTCAACGCTTGCGTTGATAACGGTCGATTCCTGAACTGCCATAATTGTTCCTTTCGTAGTGCGCGAAAACCCCGCGCATTATCCCTATCTAAGGATACGGTGCGCGGGGTTTCGCAACCAATGTAAAGACGCGAATCCACCTGAGAATATGCCGTGAACAAGGGAAAACGTTCGCAGCCTCTCACAGGGTGGTTGGAGGATTCGCATGCCGGTCTAAAAACGCGGGAAACACCTCCGGGGGGCTCCCGCATCGCATCGCTAAGGATGCTGGGGCTTAGAAAGCTAAAGCTTTTAGGCGCTGGTTAGGCGCTGGGAGCCATCGCGTCGATGCGAGCCATCTCAGCCTTACCCGCACGGTGTGCGCGAGCAGCCTGCTTCAGGCGACCCCAGAAGGAATCCTTGCGGCGGGTCTTGCCAGCAAGCAGATCCTGCAGTTCCTCGCCCAGCTGCGCAGCAGAAATCTCCGGGGTGGAGATGTAGGGCTCAGCAGTGCGGAACAGGGAGGGGTTCGCCAGAGCAAGATCCAGCTTGTCGAAGAGATCTTCGCGGCTTTCAACGACAACAGCGTGACCGCGCTTCTCCATCAGAGCGGTGAAGGGGACCTGGTGGTTGTCAACGACCTCGTCGAACTCTGCGCGGCGCGGAACAGCCAGAGGCAGAGCACCGGTACGGCGTGCATCCTGGATGGAGCCGGGGCCGCCCTGAACCAGTACCACGCGTGCGGTTGCGTAGTAGTCCAGCAGCTCGGAGGCGGGAAGAAGCTTAAGGTTATCTGCGTGCTTAATGGGCGCAGTGTGGCCGTGCTGCACGAGGCAGGTGACCTTGGGGTGAGCTTCAAGATAAGCCTCAACCCAACGCAGGAGACGATCAAAAGTGTGAACGTCGGTGCCGAGGGACACCACCAAATCGTAAGTCTTGGTAGGAATACGAACGGGCGCGACGGCAGGGGTAAATACGGGCAGGTCGAACTTGGAAGTATCAACGCTGACGCGGGGGAAGTTCTGAATAGACATAGCCTATTCCTCTCTATGTATTTATCGGTAGTAACCCCGTATACCTGACGCAAAAATCCGGAGGGCATCAATTGGTATACGCGGTGGCGTCGTGCCGGAGAAAATGGTGAGTAATCTCCGCATACGCTTCTCTGGCGAGTGGTTAGTTCGCTTGGATGGTGAGTCCACAGTGGAGCGCACGACTTATGCGTATCTGTATGTTTAATAAATACTATACCCTGAAAATAACGCCCTCAGCACACGCGAGGACGCTATTTTCAGGATAAATTCATCACTCTTAGAAAATGGGATGAATTACACGAGAATCAGGGAAATTCTCCTGCTGCTCCTCACTCTGAACAATAATTCGATCAGCAAAGGTGTACAGCATCTTGCCGGTCATCGTCGGCAGAGTTGGGCGATCAAAACACTCAATATAAAGAGTCTTTACGCCAAAGAGTTTGGCCGCCACAAAGAAAGGAACGGCAACACCTGCACCCGCAGAAACAACCGCATCCGGACGTTCCTTCGGAAAAATACGAAATGCCAAGAACAGATTACGAATAGCGTTCTTAATATTTCGAGTGGTCGGGTAATAAGCCCAATAGGTTTTCTCATCAGCCAGAGAAGATTCAACATCGGGCTGCTTAAAGCTAACCCACACGCGGTCATAATCCTGCCATGCAGCAGAAGTAGCCGTCAGATGCTTCAAGTGTCCGCCGCTGCTAGAAACCAGCAGAAGCTTCTTCTTCGGTGCCTGAGAGGAAGTTGCCTCAGTCATAGTGTTCTCCTAAAGCCCCAATACAAGAGAAAAATAAGAAGAGAAGAGAAGGGTGAGCCGTCGGGCCCGGCAACGCCTGCATCAACAGACCTGCTACAACAGATCCGCCTCAACAAGCGTTACCGACCCTACACTCAAGGACAAAGGACGAACCCGCACAGAGGCGAGGCATCCATCAATAGACCCCGATGACGCGCGGTCCAGGTACTCCCGGCCTAGCTTATTCGCGGTCCAGGAAAACAGCCAGAGCGTTCACACCCTCAAGCTGATCCAGCTGAGCGAAAAGCTCACGAACCTGCTGCAAAGAAGTAGCCGCAGTCACCGGAACCAGAGCCACACCGCCAGCCTGAACGAAACGCAGCTGGGTCGACAGGGGAGTAGCGGTGCTCAGGCTAATCACCAGAGGAGTCTCGCTCTTCTCAACCAGCGACTCGGGAGTGTGGCGGGTCAGAGCGTCACGGACCGAAGCGTAATCGGTGAAACGTGCGTACTCGGTGGGCAGAACGCGCTGCAACATCTGGTACAGGTGCTCAACACCGCGGTCAGTACCGGGCAGAATAACAACGCCGGATGCGCCAGCGCTCTTCACATCGCCATCGGGAGCGCCCATGGTACGCAGCAGCATGAACGCGTCATTCGCCTCAGAAGAGGAACCCAGCTCGTGAACCGGGATGCCAGCATCTTCCAGACGGTCAGCGTAACCAACGTGACGCATGGTGCGGTCACGACCGTAAGCCAGTACAGCACCAATCAGCAGACCGGCAACAGCACCAACAATAGCCATCTTCACCGGGCCAAGAGCCGAGGAAGAAGAAGGAACCTGAGCCTCACTCATCACGCGGCCACCGATGGTGGAAGTCAACTGAATCTGGGCGCGACGATCCTGCAACTGCGAAAGCAGACCCGCACGGCTGTTGTCACCCTCGAGGCCAGAAATCTGCTCATCAATCTGGTGCACAGCAGAATCAACGCTGCTCTTCAGCGACTCGGAACGAACCTGCAGGTAAGCGTTCGCCATAGCGTTAGCGTAACGTGCAGCCTCCGTGCCGTTGGGGCGGGTTACCTCAATATCCAGCACAGCAGTCTGGGAGGTGCCGGTCACCTTGACGGAGTTCATCAGGCGGCTGGTCAGCTGAGCCTCAGAGAGGGTATCGCCGTTAGCAATCAGAGCCTTAGCCGCGGTCTGCGCAACCTCACGGGAGGAAGCAACGCGAGACTCGGTAGCAATATCCACCTTCGCGGAGTTAGCGCTACCGGTACCGGCGGGATCAACCACCAGCGGGTAAACAACCAGCGAAGCCTTAGAAGTGTACTTGCTATTGGTCATGTAGCCGTATGCGGCACCCGCCACAGCAAAAACCACGACCGACAGCAGAATCAGCAGACGGTGTCGGAAAATGCGACGTACCTGGCTGCCAAGGGTAACCGAGGAGGTATGAGAGGTGTTATCCATGAGGACATCCTAGAGGAAGAGAAACGGACACTAAATATCGGAGAAAAACGTAGAAGAAACGGAAGGCTAAGACTTCGCGCGGCGGGCGGAGAGGAAACGCTCAATACCCAGCGTCTTACGGAAGCGGTACAGCACCGCACCGTACACCGGAACGAGTAGCACCACGTACACGATGACACCCAGAACGCTCTGACCCAAGAAAGCCAAAGACACCAGAGCACACACCGTCGGAACAGCCGCACCCAAGAAGAGCGAAGGAGCCATCTCACGAACCGAAGCGCGAATACCGACGAGGCGGAACACCTGGTAGCTCGCCAGGAACGTGTCAATCAGCAGGGCAGAAGCCCAAGCCGTCACCGCACCGTACAGACCCCAAGCCGGGACCAAAGTGAAGTTCAAAGTCACAGCCACCACCAGCGAGGAGAGCTTGTTCAACAGTTGCCAGCGGCTCTTACCGCTCATCAGCAGAACAGACTGCACGCCACCGGCACTCATCGACAGCATCGCTGCCGGGCAAATCACCCAGAGAATACCGGCGCCAGCCTCAAAGCCCTTACCGAAGAAGCCCAAAAGAGTCGGACCGAAGAACGCCAGGGAGAGATAGAACGGCCAAGACAACGCAGTCAACACGCGAGTGGTCGAAAGGAAAATCTCTCGAGCACGATCGAGCTGACGAGTCGCCAACGCCGCACTAATCGACGGGCCGGTCACCACGCGTCCGGTGTGCTCAATCATGGTGCCCACACGAACACAACGGTTCACCGCACCATAGATACCACCGGCAGCGGCACCCAAGAACGCCGTCACCACCAGCACGTCAATCCACTCCAGGATGGTTTCCACAACGGTAGCGACACCGCGTGCAGAACTGAAACCCCAGAACGAACGGAACGTCTCGGTCGGAGAATCCTCAGAAGGAAGAACCTCCACATGCTCCTCGGTGGGGAAGGCCCGCTCCAAAAGCCACAGGGCAACCACCGCAGTAATCGCGACCGGAACGGTCCAGGCGTACACCAAATCCATGAGCTGACCCGAGAACAGAACCACCAAACCCACCGCCGCAAAACGTAGAGTGGGAAGCAGAACATTCTGCAGAACCGTAAAAGTCACCACACGATGCAGACCACGTAGCGCGCCGAAGAACACCGTCATCAGCGCCGCTATCAGCACGAAAGCCGAGCTGACACGCATCGCCGCCTGATACTCGGGAGCCATCGGCACAAACTCGGTGTAGATGTAAACACCCACCACGAGAAGTACCGAAGTCACCAGCGAAGGAATCAGACCGTAACGGATCAGCTGCGGAAGCACACCGTAACGACCCAGCGCGCGCTGAGCGCTCATCGTACGAACCAGACCGGTGTCCGCGCCGAAGGTCACCAGCGAAATCGCAATCGCGAAAAGCGCCATCAGACGGAAGAACTCGCCTGAACCCTCAGCACCGATACCGTTCGACACCACCATTGTGGTCACGAACGCGATACCCGCACCGTACATCACGCACAGAGAAGCAAGAGAGCCGCTCTTCGCGAGGCTGGGCTGCTTACCCTTTCCGGGAGCTTTCTTAACCGGCGCGCTCTTCGCGGATGCGCTATCGGCCTGAGCACCTGATGCGGAAGGCTTAGCCTTCTCATTCGGAGTCTTTTCGTCCTGCGCCTTTTCTTCCTGCACTTTTTCTACAGACTCAACGGTAGCCGGGGCAATCCGCCGGGAACCGGGCAAATGAGCACCCGATACAGCGCTCGCCGCTGAAGAACCTGCAGCCGAAGTACCTGACTCCGAA
>CALGXU010000506.1 GCA_937935205.1 uncultured Rothia sp. | reverse complement strand
TCCACTATCGGAAAGCCGCCGCCTCGCTGTATTTTTACTGCCGCCTGCTTTTACTGCCTCCTTCTCAGGGGAGGGGGGAGAAGCTAGGATTGGGGCGCGAGCGCCTCCAGCACCTGCTGCTGGACCGCCGCCGTATTACTTGCCACCAGGGACACCGGGTGCACACCGGAGACTGAAACACCCGCGTGCTCGGGCAAATCGCCCTCCAGGGTGGAGGCGACGCCGCCAGCCTCACGAATCAGCGGCAGTAACGCCGCCACCTCGTAGAACGACAGGGATGCGTCCACGACGGTGTCCACGGCACCCTCAGCGAGCATACACGCCGCCCAGAACGAACCGTACGCACGGGAACGACCCACGCAGCCTAGAAGCTGTACAAGCTCGCCAGAGCGGTCTACAGCGCCTTCAGGGGCTGCCTTCCAGGAGGCGAGGTCGGTGTACGTGGCAGAGAGCTGATCCAGCTGAGTCAACGAAGACACCTGAAGACGAGTCGCCTGCGCCAAGGACTTACCCGTGTACGCGCCCGAACCGCGAGCAGCCCACCAGCGGCGACCCAGCGCGGGCGCAGACACCACACCCACCACCGGCTCACCCTGATCCAGCAGAGCAATCAGAGTCGCCCACACCGGCACACCGCGGCGAAAATTATCCAGCTCAGCAATCGGCGCAATCACCCACTGGCGCGCCGCCTGACCGTTATAGCCGGCATGCGCACCGGCAATACCGTCACGAGTACGCACACGCGACAGCTGCGCGCGCAGAAGCTCCTCAACTTCCTGAGCCGCATCCGAAGCGTAATCGGCAGGCTCCTGCATCGGTGCCTGCGGTTCTACGGGCTGCTGAGTAGCCTGTTGCCACGGCGCCAACGGTGCCGCAGCGGGTGCCGCTTCAGCGGGCTCTACCGCCTCGGATGCGGGGGCGAAGACCGGGCGGTCACGAAAACGCATGGCGCTCACACGATCGACGCTATCGGCAAGAATATGCGCTAGACGCAAATCGTCGGTGTACTGCTGGGGACGGCTCATAGTAATGCTCTTCTTCAGGAATCGGTGATGTAGTCAGCAAAAATGTGTGTGTAGTGCAGGGGAGAGAAGCTAGACGAGAGCGCCCAGTTCCTTCTCCGAATCGCCCTCTTCAGGAGTCAACAGCAGCAACTTACGCAAGGACTCCAGGCGGGCGGGACCGCTCTCACCGGCATGACCGGCGGCAACGTACGCCTCCAGACCGCACTCGGGAGCCTGCGCCGCGTGAGTACACGCCTTCGGGCAATCCGCCGCACCCGGCGCCAGGTCCACGAACGCCTCCACGACGGTCTCCGGCGGCACATGCGCCAGACCGAAAGAACGAATACCCGGAGTGTCAATAATCCAGGTGCCCGGCTCCATCGGTTCCCCATTCGCATTCACCGGACGCAACGCCAACGCCGACGAGGACGTGTGGCGGCCACGGCCCGTCACCGCATTCACATGACCGGTCGCACGCTCGGAGCCGGTCAGCGCATTCACCAGGGTCGACTTACCCACACCCGAATGGCCCAGAAGCACCGACACCTGACCCAGCAGCTCCTGCAGAAGCTCCTGAACCGGTGCCGACTCCAAACCGGCAGCGCCCTCCTGACTCGGCGCCAAACCATCCGAGGAAGAGGACAGCACAATCTTCAAACCGCTTGCCGCATAGTAATCCAGCAGGTTCTGCGGGTACCGTACATCGGTCTTCGTAATGCACAGAATCGGCTCAATACCGGCATCAAATGCCGCCACCACGGCACGGTCAATGAAACCGGTGCGCGGCTCCGGGTTCGCCGCAGCAACCACAATTACCAGCTGCTGAGCATTCGCCACGACCACGCGCTCCGACGGGTCGGTGTCGTCGGCGCTACGGCGCAGAATCGAGGTGCGCTCGCCCAGACGCACAATGCGCGCCAGGGTATCCTTAGCGCCGGAGGTGTCACCCACCAGGTCCACAAAGTCGCCGGTCACAATCGCGGTGCGGCGCAGCTCCTTAGCGCGCGCCGCAACGAGGGTACGCTCCTTCTCGGTGCCCTCATCAACGACGACCGACCAGCGGCCGCGGTCCACCGTAATGACCCTGCCACGAATCGCTTCTTTGAAGGTCGGGCGGTCCTTCGTGCGGGGGCGGGAGCCCTTCTTGTTCGGGCGCACGCGCACATCCGACTCATCCCATTCGGAGAAATCGCGCACGTTCATGCGGGAAGAACCCATTTAGATGACCTCCTGGTCAGCGGTAGCATCAGCGGTGGAGACGCCGGTCTGCCACTGCGCCAGCATGTCCTCCCACATTGCGGTAAATTCGGGCATGGTCTTAGCCACGGTGGCTACGTTCTGCACCACCACATTGGGGCGGCGCAAACCAATAATCGCCGCGAAGGTTGCCATACGGTGATCGTCGTAGGTGCGCGCCAGAACCGGCGCAGCCTCAGCGGCAGCGGGGATGGGCGCCTCAATCACCAGCGAATCGGCGGTGTCGCGGGCGGTACCTCCCAGGCGGTTAATCTCAGCGGCGAGCGCTGCGAGGCGGTCCGTCTCATGACCGCGCAGATGCGCAATGCCGGTCAGCTCAACGTGGCCCTTCACGAAAGCGCAGGCAGCTGCCATGGTCGGTGCCAGCTCACCACCGGCAGACAGGTCAAAGGAGAAGTCACCCTCGGGAAGCTGCGCGGGACCGGTCACGGTCAGACGGCCCTCAGCGTAGCGAACCTGCGCACCCAGCGCGGGCAGAAGCTCACGCCACATATCGCCCACCTGGGTCGTACCCGCCGAAGAATCAGCCGCGGGCGCCGGCCAGTGAGGAATGGTCACCGACTCGCCGGTGACTACGGCAGCGGCAAGGAACGGACCGGCATTCGACAAATCCGGCTCAATGGTCATCTCAAAGCCGGGGAAAGAACCGGGGTGAACCGTCCATCGGTACTCGCCACCCCCTGCTTCGTTGCCTTGGTTCGGGTAGTGTTCCTGCACCCGGATACCCATCTGGCGCAGTGCCTCCACGGTCATCTGAATGTGCGGGATGGACGGCACCGAAGAGCCCTCGTGCACCAGCACCATGCCCTGCGGCAGGCGAGGCGCCATCAGCAGCAGAGCCGAAACGAACTGGGAAGAGGCCGAAGCATCAATACGAACCACGGGCGCCTCAGTGATATCCTCCGCGCTCGCCAGACCGGGGGAGCGCAACACGAAGGGCAGAGCGTTCTCGCCCTGCTCACAATCCACCTGCACACCCAGCTGACGCAGACCCTCCAGAACCGGGCCCATCGGACGCTGACGGGCGTGCGGGTCACCGTCAAAAGCGAACTCGCCCGGCAGCAACGCCGCCAGGGCGGGCACAAAACGCATCACGGTACCGGCAAGACCGCACTCAATCGACACCGCCTGCGGCTGAGCGGAATCAGCCTGTGCAGAATCTGCCTGCGCAAAGTTGAGGGGAGTGACTTTTACATCCGGACCGAACGGCGAATCGGTCGGCACCAGCTCAACGGTTGCGCCCAACTGACGCAGAGCCTCAATCATGAGCGCCGAATCGCGCGAATGCAGCGGCGCACGCAAATACGACGGCGAATCAGCCAGAGCGGCAAGCAACAGATAACGGTTCGTGAGCGACTTAGAACCCGGAATATGCACCAGCGCGTTCTTGCCAGCGGCTTCGCTGGAGGCGGGTGCCAGGGGAGCGGGCCAATCACCGGGGGAAAGCTGCACTGCTGCGTCGCTCATACATCCTCTTCTGGTTCAAATCATGGGCAGGGCGCAGAATCAGAGACGCTGCGCCGATTGATATCTACCCCTATTCTACCGGTTGAGGGTTTGCGAGCCGCTGAGGGCTCCAGCGATGAGATAGGCAGCGCGAACCAGGCTGTACAAAGCAAATACCGCGAACCAAGTACCGCGAACCAACCAATACGCGCGAAGGCGGCGCACCGTCATTGGTGCACCGCCTTCACCCATCGTCAGATTTATGTCCTCTCAGCAGAGTAACAGCGTGGGACAGGTTAGAGGCTCGCCTCGGCGCAGAACTTCTGCACATCCTGTAGCAGACGAGCCTTCAGCTGCTCGGGCGCCTGCTGAGCGCACGAAGAACGCATCTTCTCACGAATCATCAGCTCAAAGTCCTTCACATCCGCGCACTCGGGGCAGGCGTTCAGATGCGCCTGAATCGTGCGCAGCTGCTCGGGGCTCAGCTCCCTATCGAGGAATTCGTAGAGGTGCTTGAGGGTCGAGGAGCAGGGCAGGCCGCCGCAATCCTCCAGCGGCTCGGAAGCTACGGGGGATTCAGCGGCTACAGGGGCTTCAGCGGCAACGGGGGCTTGGGGGACGGAAGAATTCTTGTCTGTGCTTGACATCGGGGTTCCTTTCACACGGAAGGTATAAAGCGTTAGGGGAGTCTAGCCTCAACCGCATGGGGGGCTAGCTCACGTGTAGAAGAGCGAAGCTAAGAATCCGCAGGCGCCTCATCCACAGACACCTGGGAACGAGAGCCCGCCGGCGGGGACTTTACGCCCTTGACCTTGGTAGCCTTAGTCGGCTGCGCCTTAGCACCCGCCTTCGCCTCTACCTTGGCGATAGTCGAAGGGCGTAGGCCGTTCTCACGCGCATAATCGAGCAGCTTCTCACGCAGAATCCGGCGGCCACGATGCAGACGAGACATCACCGTGCCCATGGGGATATCCAGAATCTCCGCAATATCCTTGTACGCGAACCCCTCCACATCGGAGTAGTACACCACCATGCGGAAATCCTCAGACAGCTCATTCAGAGCCTCACGAACCTCCGTATTCGGCAGGGCACTCAGCGCCTCCGCCTCAGCAGAACGCAGACCCACCGCATCATGCTCACCGGCCTGCGCCAGCTGCCAATCCTCCACCGTCTCACCCTGAGACTGCTGCGGCTCACGCTGACGCTTACGGTACAGGTTGATGTACGTATTCGTCAGGATGCGGTACAGCCACGCCTTCAGGTTCGTACCCTCGGTGAACTGGTGGTACGAGGCAAAAGCCTTCATATAGGTTTCCTGCACCAGGTCTTCAGCATCGGCAGAGTTGCGGCTCATCCGCAGGGCGGCAGCGTAGAGCTGATCCACATACTGCATAGCGTCCGCGGTAAAGCGTTCGCGCAGCTCGCGGGTATCCGCCGCGGTGTTGGTTTCAGCCATGTTTCTCCTCTACAGGAACGCGCCAGGCGTTCACATCCATAACGTAGAATTCTTCTCTTTATTCCGCAGAATGCGCACAAACATCTGCGGGTAAAGCAAAACCCCGGGTCCGAATAATATCCGAAACGCCGGGGTTTTAAAGTGTATGCAAGATACCTTATGCGTTGGGGCGCTTACCGTGGTTTGCGCCGCCCTTACGACGGTCCTTGCGCTTACGACCGCGCTTGCTCATCAGAGCCTCCTTATAGTGTTCATGGATGCACGCCCCACCTTCGCGGTGCGCGCTCCCTATTACCTGCCCTAGCAGAGGCGGTCACCGAAACCGGTGCTCCACGCTATAAGGGCAACGCCGTCTATTTTTTCATAGAAACGGCATGATTGCATCTTGGAACCGGGATATGAGCTAAAAAACACGAACTTTCTTCGCCTCAACTCACCGTCCCAGCCGGGGGAGCGGGCTCTTAGCCGTGCTCAGGAATGTTCAGCCAGTTGTACCAGCCGCGGTGCAGAACCAGCCACGCCATCAGACCGTAACCGGACTGACCCGGGCGACCGTCATTCGCAGCCAGATCGTTGCGCCACTGCTCGTGGTGAAGCAGCGGGTTGAACGTATCCACGTACACGTGGTTACGGCGGGTCACCACATCCGCATACG
>CALGXU010000505.1 GCA_937935205.1 uncultured Rothia sp. | reverse complement strand
AGCAGATTCAGCAGAAGCAGCTTCAGCGGGAGTCTCAGCCTTGGGCGCAGCAGGAGCGGCTACGGCGCCACCACGCTGATGCTCCTCAAGAGCCTGAACCAGCTCAGCCTTCTTCAGCTTCAGATAGCCTCGGATACCAAGCTGCTGGGCGAGGACACGCAGCTGCGCGACCTTCAAGTTCGCAAGTTCCGGTGCGGCAGCTGCCGTACCGTACTCATCGGTGACAACAATATTCTTTGCCAACTACAATTCCTTTGGTTATAAGCCCTGAAAATCTTCAGAATAAAGATCGGGCGGGCGCTATAGCGCGGTCAAAGGTTTAGACACTGCCGAAAGAAAACAGCAGTCTGCACCTTCGACTCCCTCGAACCGCGCTGGAGGCGGTTCGCGTCTCTTACCGTACCCGCTGATTCAGACACAGCGAGCACACACGGAAGATAAGGCGCTCTATCACAAATGTGGGCAAGCCCAAACCATCATCTCTAAGAACCATCTACGGAAGATGAAGAGGATGGATTGGTCACTTTGAAAGGGCACCCGCCGCGAAACCGAACCCCCAGATAAGTCTTCCCCTATGCGTCAGAAACAAAGAAAGACATGAATCCTAAAGGCACTCCCCCGAACCCTGCCGGCTCCCGCTCAGATACAAAAGCATCTGAGGCATCAGGGAAAACGGAAGTACGTTACGAAGGATAGTATCGACGGTCTACATTGAACGACGGGCGAACCTCAACATAGGACGAACTAATAACGTCCTACTGAGTAACTATAACACCTTCAGTATCAATTTCAAGGGGAAGAACCCGCCAGTTCAGGCGGCGATCCACAATAGCGCTACAAGGGTGAGTCGCCTCAAACTCGGCAATCGCCTCCTGAACCTGTCGCACCTGCTCATCGCCGTGTGCAAAGGTCAAAACAGTCGGGCCAGCACCAGAAATCACCGCCGCAAAACCCTGACCGCGCAGGTACGCAACCAGCGCAGCCGACGGCTCCATCGCGGTCACACGGTAACCTTGATGCAGGTAATCCACGGTCGCATCCATCAGGTACTCGGGAGCATCAGAGAGAGTGCGCACCAGCAGCGCCGCACGAGCCGAGTTCGCCACCGCCTCAACGTGGGGTATCTCCTCAGGAATCAGCGAACGAGCAAGCTTCGTCGACACCTCATAATCGGGCACAGCCACCACAGGGTGAACCTCAGGATGCACCGGAATAATCAGGGTCTTCCAGTTGCCCATCTCACCCCAGGACACCGACAGGTTACCGTAAATCGCCGGAGCCACGTTATCCGGGTGGCCCTCCATATCGGAGGCGACCTGCAGCATCTGCTCACGGCTCAGGCGGTGTTCCTCAGGCAGCAGACCGCTCGCCGCAGCCACGCCCGCCACAATAGCCGACGCCGAAGAACCCATACCGCGAGAATGCGGAATCTTATTATCAGCAATCAGCTTCACCGGCGGCAGTTCATCCAAACCAGCCGCCGCAAAACCAGCCTTCATCGCCTGCAAAACCAGGTGGCTCTCATCGCGAGGAACATCCGCGCTACCCTCACCGCTGAGCTCAAACTCCAGGCCGGACTCAATACGCTCAACAACCAGCTCATCATAGAAGCCAAGGCCCAAACCCATGCTGTCATAGCCGGGGCCCAGGTTAGCGCTCGTAGCGGGAACGCGAACCTTAACGGACGCGCCCACCGGAATATCAGAAATATGCAGGGAAGACATGAGAAGAACCTCGCGATCGGTGACGTAATGAGTGAATAGGTGAAAGATACAAAAAGGGGCTGTCATGCAGGTGCACCCCGCCCCGCAAAATGCGGGACGGAGTGCACATCGTAGTATGAACAGACTAGTTCAAATCAAGAATATCTGCCACAGCAACCACGTCGAAGGGAGCCTTAGTCGGCTCAACCTTCACACCGTTAACAGCCTCAAGAGCCCACTGCGGGTCCTTCAGACCATGGCCGGTCACGGTAATCACGATGGTCTTACCCTCGGGAGCTTCACCGGCGCGGTGCTTCTTCAACAGACCCGCAACGCCAGCAGCCGAAGCCGGCTCCACGAAGACACCCTCGCGGGCAGACAGCCAGCGGTGCGCCTCCAGAATCTCCTCATCGGTGACAGCCTCAATCACGCCGCCGGACTCGTCACGAGCAGCTTCAGCCTTCTCCCACGACGCGGGGTTACCGATACGGATCGCGGTCGCAATGGTCTCAGGAGCCTCAATCGGGTGACCAGCAACGATCGGTGCAGCACCAGCAGCCTGGAAACCCCACATGATCGGACGCTTGGTTGCAACCGGCTCCAGAACCTTACCGTCACGGTTGGTGTAAGGCTCCGAGTACTCCTTGTAGCCCTTCCAGTACGCGGTGATGTTACCCGCATTGCCAACCGGCAGCAGGTGGTAATCGGGAGCGTCACCCAGGGTGTCAACAACCTCGAACGAACCGGTCTTCTGACCCTCAATACGGTAAGGGTTGACCGAGTTCACCAGGAACACCGGGTAGTTCTCGCTGAGCTTGCGAGCAATCTCCAGGCAGTTATCGAAGTTGCCGTCAATCTGAATGATGTCAGCACCGTGAGCGATAGCCTGAGACAGCTTACCCATAGAAATCTTGCCGTCCGGAACCAGCACTGCACAGCGCATACCAGCCTGCAGAGCGTACGCAGCAGCCGAAGCGGAAGTGTTACCGGTCGAAGCACACACAACAGCCTTCGCACCGTCACGCTTAGCGGCGGTCATCGCGCTGGTCATACCGCGGTCCTTGAACGAACCGGTCGGGTTCATACCCTCAAACTTCAGGTAAACAGTGTTACCGGTCTCAGCAGACAGAGCCGGCGCGTGAATCAGCGGGGTACCACCCTCACCCAGGGTCACAGCCTTCACATCGTCCGCGAAAGGCAGACGGTCACGGTACTCATTGATAACGCCCTGCCACACGTGTGCCATTGGCTTCTCCTTCAATCTTGGCGCCCCGCCCGCCGAACCTTCCATAGGTTTGGCGCGGTAGCGGGGACGCGGGTTAGTTAGTGAGCGATGCGCCTTAGAGCGCTCTTCGCAAGTTCAGGTGCGGCATGCGCCGCTAAGTAGCTAGTGCTTCTCAGACTCCACGCGGATGACCGAGTTCACCTCACGCACAGTGTCCAGAGCGTCAATCACAGCAATCGCACGGCGCAAATCGGAATCCTTCGCCGAATGGGTAACCATACGAATCTGAGCCGCACCCTCCTTCGGAGTGGACTGACGCAGAGAATCAACAGAAATACCGTGCTCAGCCAGGATGCGGGTAATGTTCGCCAGAACGCCCAGGCGATCCTCAACCAAAACACCCACCGAGTAGCGAGACACCACGTTATCCAGGCTGGTTGCGTGCAGCTGCGCGTGAGAAGTCTCCGGAACACCGGGACCACCCAGCACCAGACGACGAGCCAGAGACACGAAGTCACCCAGAACAGCCGAAGCAGTCGGAGCGCCACCCGCGCCGGGACCGTAGAACATCAGCTCGCCAGCGTTCTCCGCCTCAACGAACACAGCGTTGAACGCACCGTGCACGCCCGCCAGCGGGTGCTGACGAGGAATCAGGGTCGGGTTCACGCGAATGTTTGCGCCGTTCTCGCCCTCGCGCTCGCAAATAGCCAGCAGCTTGATGACGTAACCATCAGCATCCGCGGCAGCAACATCATCAGCGGTGATGGAAGTAATGCCCTCGGTGTGCACATCATCAATGGTGAAATCAGAATGGAACGCCAGCGAAGCAACAATCGCAGCCTTCGACGCAGCGTCGTGGCCCTCAACGTCAGCGGTCGGGTCAGCCTCCGCGTAGCCCAGCTTCTGAGCCTCAGCCAGTGCATCCGCGAAGGAGGCGCCGGTGGTGTCCATCTGATCAAGAATGTAGTTGGTGGTGCCGTTCATGATGCCCAGAACGCGGGTCACGCGGTCACCGGCCAGGGAGTCGCGCAGGGGGCGAAGAATCGGGATAGCACCCGCAACCGCAGCCTCGTACGAGAGCTGAGCACCGGACTCGTCAGCGGCAGCCTGCAGCTCCACGCCGTGCTTAGCCAGCAACGCCTTGTTACCGGAGACCACAGACTTACCCGCCTTCAAAGCACGCAGAATGCGAGTACGAGCCGGCTCAATACCGCCGGTCAGCTCGATGACCACATCCGCCGCATCAATCAGGGATTCAGCGTCGGTGGTGTACAGCGAGGGGTCCGCATTCCAGTGGCGGGATGCATTAGTATCGCGCACAGCAATACCGATCAACTCCACGGGGGCGCCAATGCGCTTCTCAAGGACGGCGTTATCCTCGACCAGGATACGAGCAGCCTGGGAACCGACATTACCGGCACCAAGCAGTGCTACTTTGATCTTTTCAGCCACGATAGTCTCTTTCTACGGTCTGTTCCGGGTTCGCCCCGGTATCTCTTCGGGCTAAGGCACGGATGCGGCGCAGAGCACGCACCCAACAACCACTTTATCAAGAGGCGGCGACGGGGCTGCAGCCTCAAGCTGCGACTTTTACTCTCTGAGATGAGGTTTCCCTCACAGTTATGAGGTGAACCTTATCTTCTGCCATGCTTCGAACACACAAAACCGTGAAGCCCCCGCCCGCAAGCGCCACCTCACGGGGGCATTGCAGAGACGGGGAACTTCACGGCTTTTCATGATGTCCGACAGGGTTCTTAGATATCCGAACCCATATCCAGCGCCAACATATCCCCCTCGCGCTGACGACGAATCATCACACGAGAAGGCTTACCCTCAGCAGTGGCAATCACCGGCGGGCGAGTCAAGAAGTTATAGTTCGAACCCAGCACATAGCAGTACGCGCCGGTCGCCGGAACCGCCAGAATATCGCCAGCCTGCAGGTCAGCGGGCAGGTAACAGTAGCGAACCACCACATCGCCAGACTCGCAGTGCTTACCCACCACGCGAGAGAGCACCTGCTCCCCCGCCGGGGCACGGTTCGCCAGGGTCACCGAATAATCCGATTCGTACAGCACCGGGCGGGCGTTATCGCTCATACCGCCATCCACCGAAACGTAGCGGCGCACGCGAATCTCACCGTTCTCGTCCTCAATGCTCACGTTCTTGATGGTGCCGACCGTGTACAGGGTCGCGCCCGAAGGACCAGAAATCGAACGGCCCGGCTCAAAAGACATATGCGGAATCTCCATGCCCAGACGCTCGCAGGTTGCCGCCACGGAGGCGGCAATCGACTCGGTCACCTCGGTAATGGAGCGGGGGTGATCAGCCTCGGTGTAGCCAATACCGTAGCCACCGCCCAGGTCCAGCTCCGGCAGGGTCACACCCAGGTCACGGTTGAGGCGGTTCATGAACTCCAGGGCGGTAGTAGCCGCCTGCTCGAAGCCCTCCGCCTCAAAAATCTGCGAACCGATATGGCAGTGAATACCGCGGAAATCCAGGGAATCGGTCGCGTTCAGAATCGCGGCAGCCAGAGCCGCGTAAGAATCGGTAGCCTCAACTCCCCAGTGCTCCATCTCTGCCTCTTCCAAACCGGCGAGCGCGGCGGTGCCGGGCTGCAGGGACATGCCGAACTTCTGATCCTCGTGCGCGGTCGCAATGGACTCGTGGGTCGAGGCGTGCACGCCGGGGGTGATGCGAATCAGCACCGGAAGCGGGGCGTAAGGCTCCTCGCCCTCCGCCACACGCTCGGCGGCAAGCTCGGCGTACACGCGCTCAATGAGCTTGAGCTCATCCACCGAATCGACCACCACGCGTCCCAGACCGTTACGGATCGCGCGGGCAATCTCAGCCTCCGACTTGTTGTTACCGTGCAGGGCGATGTTCGCACCGGGCACCTGTGCGCGCAGAGCCAACGCCAACTCACCACCGGAGGCGGTATCCAGGCACAGCCCCTCCTCGGTCGCCCAACGCGCCACCGCGGTGGACAGGAAGGACTTGCCGGCGTAGTAAACGCTCACCTGCGCACCGTGCGCGGCGAAAGCCTGCTCAAAAGCGGTGCGGTAGGCGCGGGCTCGGGCGCGGAAGGTCGTCTCGGAGAAGACGTACTGCGGGGTTTCATGCTCGGCAACCAGGTCGCTGACGGTCACGCCGTCAATGCAGAGCTCGCCCTGCTCATTGCGAGTGAAGGAATCAGTCCAGATGGTGCGGGACAGGGCCTCGGGGTGCTCGGGGTAGGTGAGCCATTCGGGGGCATAGAGGGCGCGGGCTTCGCTCATCGTGTCTCTTTCTTAGCTATCTTTGCCGGCATACGCTCAACCCCCTCCCCGGCAGTACCGGGTCGGGGGTTGAAACGAGAGTATTACATGCGCTCGGGTGCGCTCACACCCAGCAGGTTCAGGCCGTTAGCCAGCACCTGCTGTGCTGCATTGTTCAGCAGCAGGCGGGTACGGTGCAGGTCGGTGACCTCTTCATCAGCCTTGGGAGCGACGCGGGAGACACCGTACCAGCTGTGGTACGCCGAAGCGAGCTGCTCCAGGTAGCGGTTCACGCGGTGCGGCTCGTAGAACTTCGCGGCATCACGCACAGCAGCGGGGAACTGGCCGAGTACAGCCAGCAGCTCACCGTCAGCAGCCGAGTCGAGCAGGGAGGTGTCCACGCCGTCCTCAACCTTCACGCCAGCCTCCGCGGCGTTACGTGCCACAGCGGCGGTACGTGCGTGAGCGTACTGCACGTAGTAGACCGGGTTCTCATTGCTCTTGGAAGTCAGCAGGCCCAGGTCGATGTCGATGGGGGTGTCCACCGAGTAGCGGGTTAGCTCGTAGCGTGCAGCGTCAACGCCAACGGCCTCGACCAGGTCCTCGAGGGTGACCACGGTGCCGGCACGCTTGGACATGCGGACGGGTTTACCGTCCTTGACCAGGTTCACCAGCTGACCGATCATGACCTCAATCTGGTCGGCGCGGTAGCCAAGAATCTGGGCGATAGCCTTCAGGCGGCCCACGTAGCCGTTGTGGTCAGCACCGAGCATGTAGATCGCCACGTCGGCGGGGTTCACGGCACGGGTCATCTTGTCCTGGTAGTAGGCGATATCGCCCGCCACGTAGGCGTGGTTGCCGTCAGACTTGATGACCACGCGGTCCTTGTCGTCGCCGTAGTCGGTGGTGCGCATCCACCATGCGCCGTCAGCCTCGAAGAGCTGACCGTTCTCACGCATAGTCTCAAGCAGGGCGTCCACCTTGCCGCCTTCGAACACGGAGTTCTCGTGGAAGAACACGTCGAAGTGGGTGCCGAATGCCGCCAGGGACTCCTTGATCTGATCGAACATCAGGTGAGTACCGATTTCGCGGAAAATCTCTTCGGGGTTCTCAGCCTCAAGCGCGTCGGGGCGCTGAGCCAGAATCTGGTCCTTAATGTCAACAATGTACGCGCCAGCGTAGCCGTCTTCGGGAGTCTCCTCACCGCGGGCAGCGGCAATCAGGGAGCGCACGAAACGGTCAATCTGGGTGCCGTGGTCGTTGAAGTAGTATTCACGCACGACGTTAGCGCCCTCAGCCTCAAGGACGCGGGCGAGCGCATCACCGACGGCGGCCCAGCGGGTGCCACCCAGGTGAATGGGGCCGGTGGGGTTCGCGGACACGAACTCAAGGTTGATGGTCTTACCGGCGAACTTGTCGCTGCGACCGTATGCTTCGCCAACCTCAACGATAGTGGCGGCAAGCTCACCGGCAGCTGCGGCGTCCAGGGTGATGTTCAGGAAGCCGGGGCCGGCGATATCTACGGATGCAACACCGGGGATGGCGCTAATCTTCTCTGCCAGAAGAGCTGCTGCCTCACGCGGGTTCTTGCCCACCTTCTTGGCGAGCTGCAGAGCGACGTTGGTTGCCCAGTCACCGTGTTCGCGGGACTTGGGGCGCTCCACTCGGACGGCGGGCAGTTCAGCGCCCTCCACGAGGGTCAGCTGGCCGGAGGAAATGGTTTCTTCAAGGGCAAGCGCAATGGCTTCGGAGAGTTCTTCAGGAGTCATAAGAACCTATTCTAGCAAGCCTTGGCAGGTGCCTGACCCTTTATCTAGTGCTTATCTGATACCATAAGTGGGTTGCCTCTGTAGCTCAGCGGATTAGAGCACCAGTTTCCGGTACTGGGGGTCGAAGGTTCGAATCCTTTCAGGGGCACGATGTTCTTATTCGAGAGGGAACACGGGAGCCGATATCCGAGGCGTATTGTTCGGGTATCGGCTCCTTTTTATTTAACTGCCCATGCCGGGTACTACCCATGCCGGGTGGCTCCCTCCCTTCACCCCCAGCGGCAGGAAACCTCAGAGGGTGGACACTACCCGCCTCCCTGTTGTGGCAGCGCTCGCACCCTTGAGAGAATAGGAAAACGCGCACACTGTTCAACTCAACCCGAACTTTAAGCCACAACAGCGGAGGTAAACCGTGACCACCATGCGCCAGATTCAGCTCACCGAATGGGGCGACGAAAGCGTTCTGCACGAAGCAAACGTGCCCATCCCCTCGCCGGTGCGCGGTCACGTGCTCATTAAGACGGTTGCCGCCGGCGTGAACCCGATTGATCTGACCACCCGCAAGGGCTTGGGTCCCGCCGCTCAGCTTGCCGACCCGTCGTACAAGCCCTTCGTGCCCGGCTGGGATGTTGCCGGCACCGTGGTTGCTACCGCCGGCGACTACACGGGTTTTAAGGTGGGCGACGGCGTATTTGGTCTTGTTTCTTTCCCCTCCCCCGCCGGTGCGTACGCCGAGTATGTCCTCGCACCCGCCTACCAGCTGGCCAAGGTTCCCTCCGACGTTCCGTGCGCCCAGCTCGGCGGCGCTCCCCTGGCGGCGCTGACCGCATACCAGGCGCTCTTCGAAGTGGCGCGGCTGAAAGAAGGCGAGCGCGTGCTCATTCACGCCGGTGCCGGAGGCGTCGGTCACCTCGCCGTTCAGCTGGCGGCGCAGGCTGGCGCTCAGGTTTTTGCGACCGCCTCCGCGGCGAACCACGAGTTTGTGCGCTCGCTCGGTGCCCAGCCCATTGATTACCGCACCGAAGATTTCCGTGCCGTACTGGGTCAGACCATGGATGTGGTGCTCAATTCCACCGGTCAGCAGACCTTCCTCGATTCGCTGGAGGTGCTGGTTCCCGGCGGCCGTATTGTCACCTTGACCAGCCCCGACCCGCTGGATGTGGCGCGTGAGCGTGGCTTCGAAGCGCAGTGGCTGACGGTTCACCCGGACCGTGTGCAGATGCAGGAGATTGCCCGCCTCATGTCCCTGGGCCTGTTGAAGGTGCACGTGGATCAGGTACTTGATTTTTCGCAGGCTGCGCAGGCTCACGCCCTGGTGGCGGCGGGACGCACCCGCGGCAAGATCGTACTGGTTCCCTAGCGCGGCGCTGATTTATGCAGACTTCTGAGAGCGCGCCGAAGATTGAGGGCGCACCGAACACTGAAAGCGCGATGAACGCTGAGAATACCGAGTACCGCTCCGGTTTTTACCGCGAGGCGGGCTTTTACGATGCCCAC
>CALGXU010000504.1 GCA_937935205.1 uncultured Rothia sp. | reverse complement strand
TGAGCAGCAAAGCAACCGAAATCGCAAAGAACCTTCCCGCACTAGAGCACCCGGACGGTAGCCCCATCCGCGCCCTCGTTGTTGATGACGAGGAGATGCTCAAGGAACTCGTCAGCATGGGTCTGAAAATGATCGGCTGGGAGGTGCAGTCCGCAGGTGACGGCCCCTCCGCGCTCGCGATTGCCCGCGATTGGCGCCCCGATGTGCTCGTGCTGGACATTATGATGCCCGGCTTCGACGGCCTGGAGCTGCTCTCCCGTATCCGCAAGTTCTACCCCGAAGTTCCCTGCCTCTTCCTGACCGCTAAGGATTCGGTCGATAACCGTATCGAGGGTCTTGCTGCCGGTGCGGACGACTACGTGACCAAGCCCTTCTCGATGGAAGAAGTGATGATCCGTCTGCACCGCCTGGTGCAGCGCTCCGGCGTTGCCGCCATTGACGATGCTGAGCTGGTCGTTGGTGATCTGGTGCTGAACCAGGACACCCGCGAGGTGACCCGCGGTGGCGAGCAGATTAACCTCACCGCAACCCAGTTCGACCTGCTGCGCTACCTCATGGAGAACGCGAAGCGCGTGGTCTCCAAGAGTCAGATTCTCGATAATGTCTGGAACTACGACTTTGGTGGTCAGGCAAATATTGTGGAGCTGTACATCTCGTACCTGCGTAAGAAGATTGACGTGGGCCGTGAACCGATGATTCACACCGTGCGCGGTGCTGGTTACGTGCTACGTCCCGCCGTCTAAGTTTATTCTCTGCTCTTCATATGGCGCGGTATAACACCCGGTTATACCGCGCCATATCAGTTATATTCCGTATTTCGAATATAGAAAGAAAGGATGCTCGTGGGCTCCTACTCACCCGGTGAACCCGCCTCCCCGGATAACGAAGCAACCCGCCCCCTGCGTGCGGGTGCCCCCGCACAGGACGGCGCTGTGCGCTCCCCGAGGAACCCCTTCGTGCGCCTACGTGCCGCCTGGAAGAGCATGCGGAACCCCGAAGCATCCCCCGAAGAACTGGGCTACGTACCCCACCTGCGTTCGCGCCTCATTGCAATCCTCGTGGTGGCCCTCGGCATTGCCTGCCTCATTATCGGTCTGTCCACCTACGTGACCCTGCAGAACTCCCTCTACCAGCAGGCACAAAGCGACCTCAAAGAAACCAGCCACCGCGTAGTGCAGCCGACCTCCCGAGACGGCAAGCGAGAAGAAGTGGACTGCAGCGACCTGCAGAAGAGTAACTCCCTCTTTGCGCCCGGTCAGGCTTCCGGCACCATCATCACCTGTGTGGAATCCGAAGGTGCCGTAGAAATCGCCAGCAAGCTCGCGAAGGACGGCACCGTACAGAGTCTCTCCGCCAACGACCAGGTAACCCTTGGAACCATGGCGCTCAACGCCACCAAAGAAGAAGTCCGCGAGGTCAAGCTGGAATCAGGCCTGTACCTTGTGAAAATCACCCCGAAGGCTAATAGCGGTGCCGATGCTCAGGTGGTCGGTATTCCGCTCGCCAACGTACAGCAGACCCTCACCATTTTCGTGATTGTGGTGTCCCTCGGCTCCATTGCCGTGATGGTCGGCGCCGGCGTGGCGGGATCCTACATTATTCGCGGCACCATGAAGCCCCTGGAACGAGTCTCCGCCGTGGCAACCGATGTGGCGCACCTGGATTTGGAGGAACACACGATTTCCTCGGCGGTACGCGTGGAGCCGCGAGATTCCGACCCGCGCACCGAAGTGGGTGCCGTGGGCTACGCCCTCAACCAGCTGCTGGATAACGTGAACTCCGCCCTCGAGGTGCGCGAACGCACCGAACATCAGATTCGCGCCTTCATTGCGGACGCCTCCCACGAGCTGCGCACACCCCTTGCCGCAATTAAGGGCTACTCCGATATGCTCCGCTGGACCGAGCCGCTCAGCGAATCCGGCCAGTCCTCCCTTGCGCGTATCGACTCGCAGACTGAACGTATGTCGCGCCTCGTCGAAGACTTGCTGACCCTCGCCCGCCTGGACGAGGGCCGTGAACCCAAGCTGGAGCAGGTTGATCTGACCGAGCTTGTGCTTGAATGTACCTCCGACATGCAGGCGGCAGCGCGCACCCACGAATGGCACCTGAACCTGCCCGACGAGCCGGTTGAGGTTGTGGCGGACCGCTCCCAGATTCAGCGCGTGATCTTGAACCTGCTCTCGAACGCCCGCAAGCACACGGACGAAGGTACGCGCGTGACTGCGGGTCTGGCTGTGGATGCTGCACGCCGCGAGGCTGTGGTGACCGTGACCGATAACGGTCCGGGTATTGCCCCGGACTTCTTGTCGAAGATCTTTGACCGCTTCACCCGTGCCGATAAGGCGCGCTCCGGTTCGGATGGAACCACTGGCCTGGGTCTGGCGATTGTGCAGGCAATTGTGCAGGCGCACGGCGGTTCGATTCAAGTGCAGAGCCAGCCGGGGCATACGGTCTTTACGGTGCGCTTGCCGCTGGATGCCCGTCTTCAGCCTGTCGCCTAGCTCAGTTGTCACCTAGTTCAGTGCTTGGTCTACTGTCTGAGTTGCGTGTGTCTATTCTGTGAATGGCTGCTTGAGAGGGGTGAGGTGCGTTGTGCGCACTTCGCCCCTTTGCCTGTGTTTTTGAGTGTTTATAGTGCTCTGACGTGCTAAAACACTAAATTGCTTGTTGAGTAAACATTAAATCTGCACTTCAAGTTTATTACTCTGAGTGCAAATATGTGGTGAATCTAACCCTCAAATGGTTACCCCCGGTGAAACATTGCGCGTATTGTAAAAAACATGGCTAATCTTGTTGAATCCCCCGCAAACATCACGGACAAGCGTTCCGCCCGCAAGGCAGAGAACCGCATCGCAATCGTTGAGGCAGCAGAATCCCTCATCCTCGAGGGCGGCTACGGCGCCCTCAACGCAGAAGCACTCGCAGAACGCGCAGGCGTCTCCCGCCGCACCATCTTCAACCACTTCGCCTCCGTAGACGACGTGCTGGTCACCCGCATGAACCAGTACTTCAACCGCATCTTCGAAGAATGCGACTTCACCATCTCCGGTGAAAACGCAAGCATGGAAGCCGAAATGCTCTCCATCGCCCGCAAGGTCTTCAAGAGCAACACCCTCGAGGAGTACATCGCACCCTTCGCGCACCTGCTCTACGCCCTCGAAATGGATAGCCCCGCGAAGTTCGAAGAATACTCACACGTAATCCTCGAGCGCACCTACGACATCTTCCTCGAACAGTACCTCGCGGCATACCCCGACCTGCCCTACCTGCGCGTGGCAGTCTTCGCCTCCAACCTCTCCGAAA
>CALGXU010000503.1 GCA_937935205.1 uncultured Rothia sp. | reverse complement strand
AGTCGTAACAAGGTAACCGTAGGGGAACCTGCGGTTGGATCACCTCCTTACCAAAAACGAGAGACAATAAGTGTCCACACAGATTGATTGATATATTGTAGAAAATGAATGAAGAGAGAAAAGTGCGTTAAGCAAGTGTAAGATAGAGTATCTTTATTTGTTGTCCCCATCGTCTAGAGGCCTAGGACATCGCCCTTTCACGGCGGTAACCGGGGTTCGAATCCCCGTGGGGACGCCAAATAAAGATAACTTTATTATCTTCTGTTCTTTAACAACCAGGAAACAAGCTGAAAAACTGAAGAGACTTTCAAGTCCTTTTAAGGGATAAGAAAAAGTCTGAGTAAGAAGAAAATCTTGATTGAACAAAAGCAATCAAGTGTTTAGTTGAAAACGCAACATCAAGAATTTTTGAGGTTGTATAGTTAAGTGACTAAGCGTACAAGGTGGATGCCTTGGCAATCAGAGGCGAAGAAGGACGTGCTAATCTGCGAAAAGCTTGGATGAGTCGATAAGAGGCGTTTAATCCAAGATGTCCGAATGGGGAAACCCAGTAGATGAAGAATCTACTATCACTTACTGAATCCATAGGTAAGTGAGGCAAACCGGGAGAACTGAAACATCTAAGTACCCCGAGGAAAAGAAATCAACCGAGATTTCGTTAGTAGCGGCGAGCGAACGCGAAGGAGCCTGTTAGTGATAATGACAGAGACAGAGGAACAAGCTGGGAAGCTTGGCGATACAGGGTGATAGCCCCGTACTCGAAGTCCAGGTCATGGTACTAAGCTAACGACAAGTAGGGCGGGACACGTGATATCCTGTTTGAAGATGGGGGGACCATCCTCCAAGGCTAAATACTCCTGATTGACCGATAGTGAACCAGTACTGTGAAGGAAAGGCGAAAAGAACCCCGGTGAGGGGAGTGAAATAGAACCTGAAACCTTGTACGTACAAGCAGTGGGAGCCCTTTAAGGGTGACTGCGTACCTTTTGTATAATGGGTCAGCGACTTATATTTTGTAGCGAGGTTAACCGAATAGGGGAGCCGAAGGGAAACCGAGTCTTAACTGGGCGTCTAGTTGCAAGGTATAGACCCGAAACCCGGTGATCTAGCCATGGGCAGGTTGAAGGTTGGGTAACACTAACTGGAGGACCGAACCGACTAATGTTGAAAAATTAGCGGATGACTTGTGGCTGGGGGTGAAAGGCCAATCAAACCGGGAGATAGCTGGTTCTCCCCGAAATCTATTTAGGTAGAGCCTTGAGCGGACACCTTCGGGGGTAGAGCACTGTTTCGGCTAGGGGTCCATCCCGGATTACCAACCCGATGCAAACTACGAATACCGAAGAGTGATACTCAGGAGACACACGGCGGGTGCTAACGTCCGTCGTGGAGAGGGAAACAACCCAGACCGCCAGCTAAGGTCCCAAAGTCTATATTAAGTGGGAAACGAAGTGGGAAGGCTTAGACAGCTAGGATGTTGGCTTAGAAGCAGCCATCATTTAAAGAAAGCGTAATAGCTCACTAGTCGAGTCGGCCTGCGCGGAAGATGTAAC
>CALGXU010000502.1 GCA_937935205.1 uncultured Rothia sp. | reverse complement strand
TGCTTTCGCAGTCTGGGCAGCTTGATCTTCAGACCCACACGCTTATTTCGAGAGCAACTCTCAATGATCGCAAGGGTATCTGTCACCAGCTTGCCAACGCCGACAAACTGACCTGGGTGGAAACCAATGAATAACCTGTTTAACAGTCCTCTTGAGGTGGGCGTACGCGTCTTGACACTCCTCGTCAGGGCCTTCCCCTCGCGCCTTGATATTAACCATCTTGTATTCCTTGACCATGCTCTGCTGCACAGTGCAGATTTGAATGGCCCAGAGAGCCTTCACCCTCCAATCCCAATACGAGTGGGGGAATTTGGCGTGAAACGGCAACATGTGCGAGATGGTCTATCTCTCATGGTGAGGGCTGGACTCGTTCAGATAGAAACCAGTGAACGAGGAGTTGAGTTCTGCGCGAGTGACGGCGCAGAGAATTTCCTGAAGCTATTTGAAAGCAGCTATGCTCGTTCTCTTCAAAGCCGAGCACGCTGGGTTGTGGATGAATCTAAGGGAAGCAACTACGTGTACCTGCGAGAACAGATGAAGGAGATTTGCTCGCATTGGACGGAAGAGTTTGAAACTAAGCAGTACCAGAAAGGAGACAACAACTCATGAAACGAATCAAGCTTTTGCACCTAACCTTTACCGGGGATAACAAAGAGCCAGCTTCGATTGACTTTGGCCCTTCCATCACCGTTATCCACGGCCCCTCCGACACCGGTAAGTCATTTATTGTCGATGCTATTGACTTTGTTCTCGGAGCTAGAAAACTTAGAGAAATCCCGGAACAGAAAGGGTACACGCGTATTCTGCTTGGGTTGGAGCTACCCACCGGTGAACACATCACTCTAGCACGTTCGGTGAAGGGAGGTGACGTGGACTTATATACGTCATGTATCCGTGTCGAAACTTCAATAGCAGCTGATAGGAAACTTGTCGCGAAGCATGACACAAAAAAGGCGAATAGCATCTCCCGGTTCCTCCTCGGTCAAATTGGGCTTGATGAGAAGAAAGTACGGAAGAACAAAAATAACGCAACCCACACGCTCAGCTTTCGAGATATAACTCGTCTATGTCTTATTGATGAGATTCGAATTCAGTCCGAACATAAGCCTGGATTTAGTGGACAATTCACTCATAAAACTAAAGAGGCCTCTGTCCTCAAGCTTATCCTCACTGGTGAAGATGACTCTAATTTGATTGCGGTTCCAACCCCACAGCAGAAGAAGTTGTTGCGTGAGGCCCAACAGGAGATTGTGCAACGAATGCTCCGCGATATTGAGCTACAACTACAAGGTGTTGCCGAGCCGAAAAATCTTAGTGAACAGCTTGATAGGCTGAACGGGGAGATTGATGAGCGTAACTCAAAGCTTGAGCCTCTTCTAAAGGAGCGAAATGAACTTCTTGCTGTCTACAAGCAACGGCAAACTGAGAATGATATCCGCAGCATGGAGAAGTCAGAAGCAGAAACCCTGCGTCGTCGGTTTACTATCTTGGAGAAGCAATATGAGAGCGATTTAGCGCGTCTTGAAATGATTGAGGAAACAGGAAATCTTCTTGGGTACCTTCAACAGGATATCTGTGTCTTTTGCGGAGCAGAGCCGTCTAAGCAACATCTCGAACCGGAGTGTGGCGGAGCGGGGAATGCCCTAAGAAATTCTGTCGAAGCTGAAACCCAGAAGACGTTGGGATTGCGTGATGATTTGCGAGTCACTATAGAACATCTGGATGCCCGTATTATTGAGCTTCAAGGGGTAATTGATACGTCGCGTCAAGAGATTGAATCTATTGAACAAAAAATCAATATAATCGATGCAAAGATGAATCTAGGGACGAAAAGCCTTCAGGAACTTCTTGTAGAGCGGAGCGAGATCGAAAAATACCTTGGCTTATATGAACAAGTCATGACCTATAACAATATGCTCCAACAAATCACTGATGAAGCTGCTTCGAAGACCAAACCCGAGGTTACAGGACTTAGCCAATCAGTGGAGGAAGATTTCTCAAAGCAACTTGCGGAGCGTCTTGTTGCTTGGGGATATCCTTCTGCGGAATCTGTTCGTTATGACTCACAAGAATATGACATCGTTGCTGATGGACAGCCGCGCTCAGCACATGGCAAGGGGGTACGCGCAATACTTCATGCTGCCTTTACAATCACCCTGGCTCAATATTGTTTCAAACGGGGGATGCCATTTCCTGGATTCGTTGTGCTTGATTCGCCTCTTGTCACTTATCGTTCTCCGGACTCAGGGGAAGATGACGAACTACCAGGCGAATTGGGCGAAGCGTTCTATCGAGATATCCAAACTAACTTTGATGGACAAATCATCGTCATAGAAAATACGGATTCTCTGGAACTGATTGGAACTGAGACGAAGGAAATTTGCTTTACAAAACAAATTAATGAGGGAAGGTATGGTTTCCTGCCAGCCGTCGAAAATGAGGCCATCAAGTAAATTGAGCTTCTCAATTGTTCTGAGGAATGTTGACGATTAGAGAGTCACAGCTGCCTGAACACCAATAATCCTAATAGCTGCCAGAATTGGTGGCACTCTATGTCTCGCTGTAAAGCCCGTTTTCCTTCTCGAAGGAAAGCGGGCTTTACGGTATTATGAGGTGTAGCTCATATTTTTTCATTCAGGGTTTTCGGCCGCAGACATTGCGGCAGCCCCGATGATGAGCGACCGAAGATAACGCAAAAACACTCCCAGGAGCGTAATGTCCGAGCAGAAGATCCTCGAGATGCCCCTCGCCGACCTCGACCCCGAGGTTGCAGAAGCCATTGAGCTGGAGCGCAAGCGCCAGCAGAACACCCTCGAGATGATTGCATCCGAGAACTTCGTCCCCCGTGCCGTCCTCGAAAGCCAGGGCTCGGTACTGACCAACAAGTACGCTGAGGGTTACCCCGGCCGCCGCTACTACGGCGGCTGCGAATTCGTTGACATCGTTGAGTCCCTCGCTATCTCCCGCGTGAAGGAACTCTTCGGCGCTGAGCACGCCAACGTTCAGCCCCACTCCGGTGCGCAGGCGAACAACGCCGTCATGCACGCGCTGCTGAACCCCGGCGACACCATCATGGGTCTGTCCCTGGCACACGGCGGCCACCTGACCCACGGCATGAAGCTGAACGTCTCCGGCAAGCTGTACCACGTTGTGGCGTACGGCGTGGACGAGTCCGGCCGCGTTGACATGGAGCAGGTGCGTGAACTGGCTCTGGCTGAGCGCCCCAAGCTGATTATTGCCGGCTGGTCCGCATACCCCCGTCAGCTGGACTTCGCAGCGTTCCGCGCGATTGCTGACGAAATCGGCGCATACCTGTGGGTGGACATGGCTCACTTCGCGGGTCTGGTGGCTGCGGGTCTGCACCCGAACCCCGTCCCGCACGCACACGTGGTCTCCTCCACCGTGCACAAGACCCTTGGCGGTCCCCGTTCCGGCTTCATCCTCTGCACCGAGGAGCTGAAGAAGAAGATTGACTCCGCAGTGTTCCCCGGTCAGCAGGGCGGCCCGCTCATGCACGTGATTGCTGCGAAGGCTACCGCGTTCAAGGTTGCCGCATCTGACGCGTTCAAGGACCGTCAGAAGCGCACCGTTGAGGGTGCACAGATCCTGGCGAACCGCCTGCTGCAGCAGGACGTGAAGGACGCCGGCGTTTCGATTGCCTCCGGCGGTACCGACGTTCACCTGGTGCTCGTTGACCTGCGTAACCACGCGCTCAACGGCAAGGAGGCAGAGGATCTGCTTCACGATGCCGGTATTACCGTCAACCGTAACGCCGTGCCGAACGACCCGCGCCCGCCGATGGTGACCTCCGGTCTGCGTATCGGTACCCCCGCGCTGGCAACCCGCGGCTTCGACGCTGAGGGCTTCACCGAGGTAGCCGACATTATCGCTTCTGTGCTGCTGCCGAACCCGGATATCGCTGCGCTGCGTGCCCGCGTTGAGGCGCTGTGCGCCAAGTACCCCCTCTACCAGGGCAGCGAGAACTGGTAGACCCATGAATGACCCCGTTCGCTCACCATCCCCCGTGGGTGCTGAGCGGGCGGGGTTATTTCGCCCTCTTGCTTTTACTGCCCTGCCCGATACCTCCGTTGAGGGAGGTAGCGGGGGAGCGGTACCTGCTAGGTACACACCCTAGAAGCACACCCTAGAACTCAACACACAGACCGTCCGTTTCGGCGAACCCCGCCGCAACCTATGGAAGGAAAAACAATGCCCCAGATTCTAGACGGTAACGCAACCGCCGCAGCCATCAAGGAAGAGCTGAAGGAGCGCGTCGAGGCGCTCAAGGCTAAGGGTATTACCCCCGGCCTGGGCACCGTCCTGGTCGGTGACGACCCCGCATCCCGCTCGTACGTGGGCGCTAAGCACCGCGACTGCGCAGAGATCGGTATTAACTCCATTCGCGTGGACCTGCCCGGTGACATCACTCAGGAAGAGCTCGACGCAGAGATTGACAAGCTGAACAACGACCCGGCGTGCACCAGCTACATTGTGCAGCTGCCCCTGCCCAAGCACCTGGACACCAACCGCGTGCTGGAGCGCATCGCCCCCGAGAAGGACGCGGACGGCCTGCACCCGACCAACCTCGGCAAGCTCGTGCTGAACGTCTCTGAGCCGCTGGATTCTCCGCTGCCCTGCACCCCCAATGGTGTTATTGAGCTGGTGAAGCGCCACGGTATTGACTGGAACGGTAAGAACGTTGTGGTGCTCGGCCGCGGCATTACCGTGGGCCGCCCGCTGGGTCTGCTGCTGACCCGCCGCGAGGTGAACGCGACCGCAACCCTGGCGCACACCGGTACCGAGAACCTGGACGAGGTGCTGCGCGAGGCTGACGTCATTGTTGCCGCTGTGGGTGTTCCGCACGTGCTGAAGGCTCACCAGGTTAAGGACGGTGCAATCCTGCTGGACGTTGGTGTTTCCCGCGCTGAGGACCCGGAGACCGGCAAGAAGAAGCTCTTCGGCGACGTCTCCCCGGAGGCTGCGCAGAAGGCGTCCTGGGTTTCCCCGAACCCCGGCGGTGTGGGCCCGATGACCCGCGCGGAGCTGCTGGTGAACGTGGTGGAGACTGCGGAGCGTCAGGCGGCGTAAGGCTCGCAGCATTTTAGCGCTGAAATATTTCGGTGCTGAAACATTGCAGAGCTGATAACTCAAAAGGGCGGTGCCCCGGTAGAACAATCTACCGGGGCACCGCCCTTCACACTGTCATCACACGAGAGAAGGCAGATGCTAGAGAATCATCTCGTAGAAGTAGGCATCGGCAAGGTACAGGGTCTCTGAGTACTCGACGGGGCTACCTTCTTCGGTGTAGCCGGTCGCGCAGACCTTGAACGCCGCCTCGCCCACGGGAACCTGGTGGTTGAACGCCTCGGCGTCGGCATCGGTGAAGAGCGCCGCGCTGGTGCGTACGCGGGCGTGCTTAATAGCGTTGGGGGTGTCAGCAAGCTGATCTAGCGAGCTCATCGCACCGGACATTTCCGCCATCATGGCGTCCAGGATGCTACTTGCGGCGGCTTTCACAAAGTAGGAACGCTCAAAGCCGATGACTTCGTGGTCGGCAAGACGCAGGCGGCGCACGAACAGCACCTGCTCGCCCACCGGCATGGATAGGTGGGTGGAAATCTCTTCGGTGGCGTCCATCCAGCGGGTCGCAATCATGCGGGTGGAGCCCTCAAAACCGCGGCGGCGCATATCATCAACGAAGGTGTCCACGCGCGGAATGTAGGTGGCGTCGGAGCGCTCGGCAACGTAGGTGCCGGAACCCTGCACGTTGTAGAGCAGGCCGCGTTCAATCAGAACCTTCAGGGCGCTACGAACCGTCTGGCGGCTCACCCCAAAGTTCTGCTGAATCATGCGCTCGGTGGGCAGCTTATCGCCGGGCTTGCCGGGAATAATATAGCGCTGCTCAATGTAGTGGATGACCTGCTCGTACTTCGGGCCGGGAATCGGGGGTAGCTCGTAGCGGCTCTCAGCGTTGTGAGCGGTACTTTCGGATGCGGTGGTGCCCGCAGAAGGTGAGGGGGCACCGTGGTCGGTGGTCTGTGAGGAGTGTGAATTCATCACCCAATAGTTTACCGTTCAGCCAGAGAAAAAACGCGCACGAGTGAAAATTTCTCTTCCCTCAAACTGGCATAATTAAGACTATGCATTTTTCTAACACCCCTGCACCGCGCCCGAGCGGTCTGCTTCGCGTGGCAAGCGTGAATGTGAACGGTATCCGAGCCGCATACAAGAAGGATATGGCGGCGTGGTTGGCGAGCCGTGACATCGACATTCTCTGCCTGCAGGAGGTGCGCGCCCCCGACGCTATCGTGCGTGAGCTGCTGGACGAATCCCAGTGGCATATTCTGCACGCGGAGGCGGCCGCGAAGGGCCGTGCCGGCGTGCTGGTGGCGACCCGCCGCACCCCGAACTCGGCCGGTGAACTCCTGGAAAACCAGCCGGTAGCGACCCGCTCGAATATTGGCGAAGAGTACTTTGACGATTCGGGCCGCTGGGTTGAGGCGGACTACGTCCTGCCCAACGGTAAGACCCTGACCGTGGTCAGCGCCTACGTTCACTCCGGTGAGGTCGGCACCCAGAAGCAGGACGATAAGTACCGCTTCTTGGAGCGCATGCTGGTGCGCATGCCTGAGCTGGCTAAGCACTCCGATCACGTGCTCATTGTGGGCGATTTGAATGTTGGCCACACCGAGCTGGACATTAAGAACTGGAAGGCTAACCAGAAGCGTGCCGGCTTCCTGCCGGAGGAGCGCGCCTACTTTGACCGCTTCTTCGGCGATATCGGCTACCGCGATGTGGCTCGTGAGCTGGCGGGTCAGGTGCCCGGCCCCTACACCTGGTGGTCTTACCGCGGTAAGGCGTTCGATAATGACGCAGGCTGGCGTATCGACTACCACATGGCGACCCCGGCGCTCGCCGAAAGCGCCGTGGAGGCGGTCGTGGACCGCGCGGCAAGCTACGATGAGCGTTTCAGCGATCACGCGCCGCTCGTGGTTGACTACCGCATCGGTGAGTAAGACGCGGACTGCGCGTACAGATAAGTTTTTGAAGATGTGCTGCACCGTTCGCAGCACCGCACAGGAAGAACTGCACAGGAAATAACTATGGCAGACGAAAAGAAGCAGGATAAGTCCCTCATCCCTAACGCCTCTCAGCAGAAGGCACGTATCTACTCGGGTGCGCAGCCGTCGGCTGATTCGATGCACCTGGGTAACTACATTGGTGCTGTGAACAACTGGGTGGCGTTGCAGGACGACCCGAATAACGAATGTCTGTTCTTTATTCCGGATATGCACGCCATCACCGTTCCTCAGGACCCCGAGGAGCTGCGTGAGCGTACCCGCCTGACCGCGGCGCAGTACATCGCCTCCGGCATTGACCCGACCCGCACTCCGCTGTTCGTGCAGTCGCACGTGCCCGAGCACGCCCAGCTGGCGTGGGTCCTGAACTGCTTCACCGGCTTTGGTGAGGCCTCCCGTATGACCCAGTTCAAGGACAAGTCCCAGAAGCAGGGCGCTGAGAACGCCTCCGTGGGTCTGTTCACCTACCCGATTCTGATGGCTGCCGACATCCTGCTCTACCAGGTGGACGGCGTGCCCGTGGGTGAGGACCAGCGTCAGCACCTGGAGCTGACCCGTAACCTGGCTCAGCGCTTCAACTCCCGTTTCGGTGAGACCTTCGTGGTGCCCGAGCCGGTGATTCTGAAGGAAACCGCTAAGATTTACGACCTGCAGGACCCGACCTCGAAGATGTCCAAGTCTGCAGCCACCGATAAGGGCCTGATTAAGCTTCTGGATACCCCGAAGGCAACCCAGAAGAAGATTAAGTCCGCCGTGACCGATGATGGCTCCGTCATCGCCTACGACCGCGAGGCTAAGCCCGGCGTCTCCAACCTGCTCTCCATCTACTCGGCAATGACCGGCGAGAGCATCGACGAGATCGTGGCACGCTACGAGGGCAAGATGTACGGCCACCTGAAGGTTGACCTCGCCGATATCGTGGTGGAGCGCCTCACTCCGGTGCGTGAGCGTACCCTCGAGCTGATGGACGACCCCGCCGAGCTGGACCGCCTGCTGGCTGTGGGCGCATCCGCTGCCCGCGAGATCGCTACGGTCACCATTGAGAACGTGTACAAGAAGGTTGGCTTCCTGCCTGCCGCAGCAATCTAGCGCGCTGTTCAGCCTGCCCGGCTGAGGCATCGCATTACCTGCACGATTGAGATGACAGCACAAGAGAACTCTTCGAGCCCCACGACGGCTCCTGTATCCCCGACCCTGAAGCCCGGTCACCGCTACCTGAGCGTTATTGCACACGTGAGCGGTGAGAATGTTCAGCGCCTGGAAGAGTGGAAGCGCACGGTAGCCGGTGGTGCGGCTGCGCCGATTAGCACCCACGTGACCGTGTACATAGCGGAGCTGACCGAGTCTCTCCTGGCTGCGGTGCAGTCCCCCCAGTTCCGCGAGGCGCTGGATACGCCGCGTTTTGAGGCGCGCTGGGGTACGGTGCACTCCTTCCGCCCGGTCACCGAGGTGGAGTACCTGAACCTGGAGGCGGGCAAGGCCGAGTTCGAGCAGATTCACCAGAAGCTGGTTGAGCTATTCGGTGCCGGCGCAGCGTCCTTCCCCTATGTGCCGCACGTGACCCTGGGGCAAGGGCTAACGGAAGAGCAGGTGGCAAACGCCCACGAGGTGTTTGACGCTCTGCCCGCCGAGCAGCGTACCTTCACCGTGGATCACCTGCACTGCTACTCCTACGACGGGCAGGACTGGGAAGAAATCAGGGTCCTGCCGCTGCGTTAGTAGCTGGCGTATCAACCTGGAATACGTAAAGAGAGATGCGACCGATAAGTTATCGGTCGCATCTCTCTTTATGCTTTCGCTAGTTTATCTCAGTGAGAGTTGTCTCAGCGGGAGAGTCCTAGTGGGAGTGGCCCTCGCCGGACTCGTGCGCGTCAGCGGAAGCCGAGGAGGAAGCAGTGCCGTGTGCTTCAGCGCCGTGTGCCTCAGCCTCAACCGGTGCAGCGTTCGAGGAGGAGACACCCAGAATCTCGTTGGGGGTCTTCGGAAGCTCCACGCTCATCAGCTCCTTCGGCGCTGCCGGGTTCGACAGGGACACCGCAATGAGCTTCTTGGTCGCCGGGTCGGTCACGTAGGCGGTCTTACCGTCCACCCACAGTGCCGGACGCTCGTCCTGCCACGTCTCAGACTCGGTCCACGCCTCCATGAGCTGTATGGAGCCCAGCTCGGCGCCGGTCGCCGGATCGAAGACGCGCAGCTTGCCGTCGGTGGTCAGCAGCAGGGCCTCACCCTGGGGGCCGCGAGCCAGCGAACGGAAGGTGTAGCTCACGCCAGAAGGCAGGGAGTAGACGGTGCGGGTTGCCGCAACGGTGTCGATAATGGAGAACTTCTCGGGGCGCTCCAGCTTAGCGTCCTTGTCGGTCTTGTAGTCCGCCAGAACGTACTGGGAATCAGCCTTGCCAGCCTGGTTACCGGAACGCGAGTACGGGTCCTCGGGGTTGGTGATCTTGGTGAACTTGCCGTCCTTGTAGACCAGCGCGCCGTCGGTGCAACCGATGGAGAACGCGCCGTCCTTGGCGATGGCTTCACCGTGAACGCCGGGGCAGGCGGGGCTTTCAAGAACGGTCTTACCCTGCGCGTCCACAACGGCAGCACTGGTGCGGGTCTTTGAGTCGCCGACCGCTACCAGGTACTGGTCGTTGGGCAGCGGAATCGCGAAGCCGTGGTGCGGCTGCGGCAGGGTGACGGTGGTGGTCTCCAGGGAGGATGCGGTGCGTTTGTCGTGGGTCAGCTTCGCCGGGTCGTACACGGCGAAGGAGCCGGTGCCGTCAGCGAATGCCGCGACCTTGCCGTTGTCCTTGATCACGTGACCGGTGTGGTCAGCCGCAAGAGACAGCGAGGACAGCGACGGGGCGGTGGTGTAGTAGTGCGAGTGGTCGCCGTGCGCTACAGACCATACACCGGTGTCCAGGAAGGTGTAGCTGTTGCCGTCTGCAACGACGAGGTGGCGGTTATCGCCAGCGTCGGAGAGGCGCAGGAAGCCTTCCTTGGGGATGTCAGCGAGCAGCTTCATATCCTTGGCGTCGTAGACGAGCACGCCACCGTCGTAGGTGATGGCGACGCGGCTTGCCGGACCCTTACCTTCGGTGATGGGTGCGGGGGTTGCGCTCGCGGAGGTGGAGGTGCTGGGGCTGGTCTGGGTATTCTGGCTGGTCTGTGCGTTCTGGGCGCCGCATGCGGTCAGGGCGAGGGCGGCTACTGCGCCGAGTGCGCTGGCGCGGGTGAGGAAAAACTTACGGGTCATGTGCATACACCAAGGTTAACATGAGAATGGTTCTCTATATGGGTTGGTTCTTGGCTCGTATCAGACTCTGGAAGTGCAGCCTAGACGGGGTATGTAAGGCATTTTGCCCGCTGTTCGGCCACATGTTCAGCTGCGAGGAGCGCCCTTTCGCGCCCCACTAGGCAAAAGCCTTGAATGCGCCCGCGAAATGACCCATCGGGGCATAAGTCAGGGTATAAGAAAGCCGGCTCCCTTCTAAAAAGAAGAGAGCCGGCTTCTAGAGGTATCTTTTGCTCGAGCAGGGTTCAAGCAACTGCACGGAGCCAACTGCGCGGGGCTAGCTGCTCAGTGGTGCCTGCTCAGGGCCAGAATTTAGAGGAGGTTGTTCAGACCTCGCGCCTTGACCTCGCCCACAGCATCCTTGACGGCCTGCGCCTTGGAGCGCGGAGCGACCAGCAGGGCATCGGGGGTGTCCACCACAACGATGTCGTTGAGGCCAATGATCGAGATCTTGCGGTCAGTGTTCGCGACAATAATGCCGGAGCAGCCGTGGTTGATGACGTTGTCCTTCTCGCCGAGAATGGTCAGCTCTTCGCCGCTCTTCTCGGTGTTCAGGCGTGCCACGGCGTCGAAGTCTCCAACGTCGTCCCAGCTGAAGGAGCCGGGAACCATTGCAACGTCGCCCGCAGCCGCTGCGGGCTCAGCCACAGCGTAGTCAATAGCGGTTTTCGGCAGGGTCTCCCACACGCGGTCCATAACAGCCTCACGCTCGGGGGTGTCCCAAGCGTTAGCGATCTCCATAATGCCCGCGTACAGCTCGGGCTCGTTTGCCTCGAGGTGCTTGAGCATCAGGGCAGCCGGTGCCACGAACATGCCTGCGTTCCAGGTGTACTCACCGGAATCCAGGTACTTCTGTGCGGTAGCGGTGTCCGGCTTCTCCACGAAGGTGTCCACGGCGTGAGCATTGGGAGCATCCTCGATGCCCAGGGACTCGCTGGCGTGAATGTAGCCAAACGCGCTGGAGGGCTCGGTGGGAGTAATGCCGATGGTGACAATCTTGCCGGTTGCCGCGGTGATGACAGCTTCGGTCACCACGCGGTGGAATTCATCCACGGGGCTGATGACGTGGTCAGCCGCAAAGGAGCCGATGATGGCGTCCGGTTCGCGGCGGTGGATGATAGCGCAAGCCAGGCCGATAGCTGCAGCCGAATCCTTGGGGGAGGGCTCCAGCACCAGGTCAGCGGCGCGCAGTTCAGGAATCTGCTGGGTGACCGCATTGGCGTGCGAAGTGCCGGTAACCACCATGACGGAACCGTTGCTGAGATCGATGAGACGGTCGTAGGTGTCACGCAACAGAGAATTGCCCGACGAGGTGAGGTCGAGCAGGAATTTCGGGGCGTGCGCGCGGGACAGGGGCCACAAACGCGAGCCAACACCGCCGGCGGGAATGAGCGGGCGGAATCGAGTGAGTGCAGTATTCATCGCTTCAAGAATAGCGGGTGAATTTGTCATATATCGAATTCTTTTAGGTTTTAACAAAAAAGTGTCAGGCGGCTCTCATTTAGGCGATGTTTGAGGTTAGGTTAAGGTAAGTCCCGCACAAACACAGGGAAGTAGGCGATATCGCAATAAAAACATGCTCTAATTCCCTTTTAGAACCTGTAAAAAAACCCTAAACAGGGTGTCAGTAAGCTGTGAATTTACCTGATATCTTGGAAGTAACAGACGAACAAAAGCAGTCGGTGAGCACACAGCTGTGCCTGGAAGCTGGGGCCTAAAAATGCGGTACCAGAACCCAGATGCTCGCCGTCGCAGCAGGAGGTTATTCAGTGTTGAATGGTTCTAAAGGAACCCTCTACCGCGGCCGCTGGGGCATGTGGTCCTGGGTTGCTCATCGCATTACCGGTATCGCGATTTTCTTCTTCCTTCTTGTACACATCCTGGATACTGCCGTCGTGCGTATCTCCCCGGAGGCCTACAACGGCGTACTGAGCCTGTACAAGAACCCCATCATGGGTCTGGGTGAGACCGCGCTTGTCGCCGCCATCGTCTACCACGCGTTCAACGGTATTCGCATTATCCTCATTGACTTCTGGGGTAAGGCAACCAACTCGCACGTGGAGCACATCCAGGCGAAGAACAAGGACGGCAACGTCGAAATCAGCCAGAAGGCAACCTACATGCACATCAAGATTCTCTGGGTTGTGCTTTTCCTCTGGGCAATCACCGTTGCTGGCTTCGCAGCACGTCACCTGCCGATCGTTTTCTCGCACATGGGAGGTCACTAAACAATGGCTACTCCGCTTAAGCCCCGCACCTATGTACCCCGTCTGCGTGATAACCGCATCGACGGTGTGAAATACAACCGCTCCTCCTCCAAGCGCAACAACTTTGAGATGTTCGCTTGGCTGGGTATGCGCCTGTCCGGCGTCGTACTCGTCGTGCTGATTTTCGGTCACCTGTTCTCCAACCTCATGGTCGGCGACGGCATCCACGCTATCGACTTCGGCTTCGTGGGCGGCAAGTGGGCGAACCCCTTCTGGCAGGTCTGGGACCTGCTGTTGCTCTGGCTGGCTATGTTGCACGGTGCTAACGGCATCCGCGTCATCATCGATGACTACGCTGAGAAGGACCGCCTGCGTATTTGGCTGAAGGTCATCCTCTTCGCAGCATGCGCATTCGTCCTGCTGATTGGTACCCTCACCATCTTCGCGTTCGACCCCTGCCCCTCCGGCGCAGCGGCTGAACTGCTCCCCAGCTTCTGCTCGGCACGCTAACGGCGACGTATCCGAGGCAAACTACAACATCTAAAACACAGAAAGAACATCATGCAGGTACATAAGTACGATGTAGTGATCGTCGGTGCCGGCGGCGCAGGTATGCGTGCCGCCATCGAGGCCGGTCAGCGAGTTCGCACCGCGGTACTGACCAAGCTATACCCCACCCGCTCCCACACCGGTGCGGCACAGGGTGGCATGTGCGCCGCTCTG
>CALGXU010000501.1 GCA_937935205.1 uncultured Rothia sp. | reverse complement strand
AAAACCGCTACGGCGGTGAATCGCCAAATCGTCCAGGCTGTAGCGGGTAAACCACCAGTCAATCGAGCCGCCAACCAGAATCAGCATGAGCACGGCGAAGCCGATAAGCTGCGAATACGTCGCACTGAAATAGCTGCTGTTCTCGTCGAATGCCTGCGTCAGGCGCGCACCCCACTCGTTCGGCGGGGTGGTCAGAATATTCAGGATAATGCTCTGAAAGAAGCCGAACGCCAGCAGAATAATGAACCAGAGGTTCATGATGAACGTGCGGATATCGGCGCGCCACCACTTCTGCTCCTGCGGCGCCTGAGGCGCGGGGTTGCTTGGAACCGGGGTGCTCATTAGAGTGCCGCCATTCGCTCATCGGCGCGGCGCACCAGATCCGCACGCAGCTCCTCCGCCACGTTCAGCGGAATACCGAACAACACCATCGTGCCGGTGGTCGTGCCCGCGGTGCGCACCGTCAGGCGGGCAACACCGCACATGCGCTCCAGCGGACCCGAATCCACATCAACATACTGGATGCGACCGTACGGCATAGAGCTCATGGAACGGAACACGATACCGCGGCGAGCCATCAGGTGATTCGACTCCAGCGCGTAGCCGAGCGCGCGAGTGCGGCGCGGAGTGGTCAGAAGCCACCACAGACCCCACAGACCAAACACCACGATCACCGCCAGACCGACGAGGCGGAGCACCTCCGGGCCGCCGAAGAACGCGCCCGCACAATACAGGGCAGCGCCCGCAAGAATCGGGAGCGCCAAGGCAGAAATAGTGTGAATAAAACGAACCGTCAGGTAGCCGGAGGCGGCGGGCACCCACTGCGGCTCCGGCACAGATTGCGGGGGTACAGGCTGGGAGGGAACCGGCTGGGGTGCGTTCGGGTACGCGGCAGCGGGCGGAACCTGCTGTCCGTACTGGGCACCAGGCTGACCGTAAGCCGCCTGCTGGTACTGCCCGTACTGGTTCTGCCGAACAGGCTGGCCCTGACCATACTGACCCTGCTGGGCATCCTGCCCGTACCGACCATTCGGCGAATAACTATTCTGGTTAGGAGCCGACATAGGTTCCTCCCTCTCGCGGCTTGACAGCACCGGAAGAGGAGGCCGCATCCTCATCATCCTCCGGCGGAATACGACAACAATGCTGCGCCCACAGGCCAGCAATCAGCAGGGCAACACTGCCCACACAATTAACAAGAACCTCCCAAAAGACCACCGAAAAACCGCGCGTAGACACCATCGCCAGATGGTAGCCAAGAATCGCACCGCACCAGCCCGTCAACAGGGCACCGGTCATGATAGCCCCCTGCGCATACGCCACCGCACGCGCCGCAAGAATCGGGCCCATATGCGGCACCTTCTCACGCGTCTGAATACGACGATAACGAGCCACCTGCACACCCAGCCACACGGCACCCGCCGCAACCAGCAGGCACACCGCGCCGAGCATCCACGAAAAATTCAGCTCACCAAAACCGGCGCCAATCATCACGGAATTCACCATAAGAGCGACAGCGGCAGCGCACACCGCCGCCACAATAATCGCCCGATAGCTCAGGGGCTTCATGGTGTTTCCTTTCGGTAGGTTCCTCTACCTTCCAGAGTGCCACATTTAAGGCTAATCAGGTACCTTCATCTCACGCATATAGCTAATAGCGTCTTCATCCGTCTCAACCAGCGTGCGGGACAGCTCCGCAACGTTCACGACCTCGCGGCTCAGCGGCGCAGGCACCTCATCTGGCCGCTTCCCCGAAGGCTCCGCACGCTGGGTGACCGTCAGGCGCGCCTGCGGGTCCATCTGCGCCCACGGCACCAGCACAAAAGCACGCTCCTGCGCCCGCGGATGCGGCAGAGTCAGCACCGGATCCTCAGAGATCACGCCGTCATAGTCAATCACGTCAATGTCGAGGGTGCGCGGGCCCCAACGCACCAGGCGCTCACGGTGATGCGCCGCCTCCACCGCGTTACACAGCTTCAGCAGCTCGTAGGCACCCAGGTCAGTGGTCACCTCAATGACCGCGTTCACGAAATCCGGCTGTCCCGCCGGGCCACCCACCGGGGCAGTACGGTACAGCCCGGAGGCGCGCACCAGCTGCACGCCGCCCGCCACCAGGTCGGCGACGGCACGCTCCAGGGTGTCTTCGCTTTCGCCCAGGTTCGAGCCCAACGCCAACACCGCGCGGTGTGCATACTCTGCTGTACCCGCCACTAGCGGCCGTCCTCAGCGGCACGTTCGCGGAACACGCTCACCGCAACGTTACCGAACGGTAGCTCAATCGGCGCCTGCGGCTTCGACACGGTAATCTCCACCGCGTCCACCAGCTCAAACATCGCGAGAATACCCTCGGCAATATTCACCGCAAGGGTCTCAATCAAATCCAGCGAACCGTTCGTCACGTGGCGGTGAATCAGGTCCACCACGAGCGCGTAGTTCGTGGTCTTCGTCAGGTCATCCGTGGCGGCTGCGGCGGAAAAATCGCTGTACAGGGTCGCATCCACGACGAAGGGCTGGCCGTCGCGCTTCTCAAAGTCGAGCACGCCGTGGTAGCCCCTGGCGGTAATGCCGGTGAGGGTGATGCGGTCGTGGCGTGCGTAGTCTGCCTGGGTCATTGGGGGTCTCCTAGAAAGTATTTGGGGCGTTGGGTTGGCGAGTATCTAACAGCGTTAGCTGACAGAGCCCTAGCTAACAGAACGCAGCGCGGAGGCGACCGTCACCGCATCCACGCTGGCGGGCACGTCGTGCACGCGCACCGCCCACACGCCGCGCGCCGCCACCAGGGCAGTCACCGCCGCAGAAGCTGCGGCACGATGCTGAGCCGGGCGCGGCTCCGACAGCGACTGCCACAGTTCGCGTTCAGCCTCACCCGCATCGGTTGCGGTAAAGCCGCTCGCGTTCAGACGCTCAGCCAGCGCCATATCCGCCGCGACCAGGGCGTTCGCGATAAAACGCTTGCGGGAACCGGCAATGAGCAGACGGTGGCCCAGGCCCTGCAGCTCGTCAATGGCGGCGAGCAGCTCCCAATCCTGCACGCCGCCCTTCGCGAAGCCCAGGCCCGGGTCAAGAATCAGGTTCTGCGGCAGCACACCGGCGGCGAGGAAACGCTCACGCAGGCCGGTCAGCTCCTCCACAACCTCGGTGACGACGCCGCGCGGGTACTCCGCCAGGCTGTTCATGGTCTGGGAGGTGCCGCGGGCGTGCATGAGGATGTACGGCACCTGCAGTTCGGCGGCGGTTTCAATCATTTCATCGCTCACGTTCAGACCGGACACATCGTTGATGATGTGCGCACCCGCGGCGATGGCGGCGCGGGCGGTCTGCGGGTTCATGGTGTCCACGCTGATGGTGGTGCCCATCTGCGCGACAGCCTCGATGACGGGCAGGATGCGGCGCTGCTCCTCCTCCACGCTGATGCGCACGGCACCGGGGCGGGTGGACTCGCCGCCAATGTCGATAATGGAGGCGCCCTCGGCGATCATGCGGGCGGCGCGGGCGATAGCGTCGGTGGCGGCGTAGTGCTGGCCGCCGTCGCTGAAGGAATCGGGGGTGACATTGAGGATGCCCATCACGAGGGTGCGTTCGGCGGCGAGCGCGTCGCAGGGCAAGGGGGCTACACGGGTGGTTTCAGTCATGAATTTATCGTACCGAATCTGCGGTGCCGCCATGTTTGCCGCTGTGATTGGGACAGCAATTGGAAGGGTAACCGGGGTGGGGGTTGAGACAGCGGCGGGGGCGATTCTGGTGACACAACAAGCAATATTTGCATTGCAGATACTTATTTAAGGGTATGCTGGGAGGGCACGCATACCGCGCCGGGCGCGTTCCCGGTCGGCGGTGCGCACCCACACATACATACTCTAGGAAGTGACTCATTGTGAATATGAAGACTGGAGCTTGGATCCTATCCCTGGTAGCTCTTGCCGCACTGGTGACTATTGTGCTCGCTGAAGGTGCTCCCGCGGTGCGCTGGATTGCTTTCGGCACCGCGACCGGTTGCGGTTTCATTGCCGTGGGCTTGATCGTGACTCTTGCCCTGGGTTGGGATAATCCGAGCGGGTCGAAGGATAGCCTGCAGCGCTAGGCGGGTCTTTCTAGCTTCTGCGGTGCGGTGCTGCCAGCACTGCCTGCTGCGGAAGGTACCGGCTCAGAACACAATCTCAGAGCACTTTGGCAATGCGAAAAGGGGCGGAGGTTTTCACCTCCGCCCCTTTCAGCGTGTCTAGAGTGCGCTTAGCGCTGCGAGAAGATCAGGCTCATCGCCTCCGCGCGGGTTGCGCCATTCATCAGCGCACCGCGTACCGCGCTGGTCACGGTCTTCGCGCCCGGCTTACGCACACCGCGCATCGACATGCACATGTGCTCAGCCTCAATCACCACAATTGCGCCGCGCGGGTTCAGGTGCTCCTCCAGAGCCTCCACAACCTGCGTGGTCAGACGCTCCTGCACCTGCGGGCGGCGAGCGTACAGATCCACCACGCGGGCGAGCTTGCTCAGGCCGGTCACCTTACCGTCCGGGCCGGGGATGTAACCCACATGCGCCACACCGTGGAACGGCACCAGGTGATGCTCACAAGTGGAGTAGAACGGAATGTCCTTCACCAGCACCATCTCAGAGTGGGCGATGTCGAAGGTCGTACCCAGGATCTCGCCGGCATCCTGGTGCAGGCCCGAGAAGAACTCCGCGTAGGCACGCGCCACACGTGCAGGGGTCTGCTGCAGGCCGTCACGGTCCGGGTCTTCACCAATTGCGAGCAGAATCTCGCGGACGGCAGCCTCAATACGCGGCTGGTCGACGGCGTTCTTAGCCTCGCTCATTCTCTGCTCCATTCTGGTTCGGGGTGCCGTTCTCCGGGCGCTGCGCCGGAGGGGCGGGGTAGTTCGGGTACTGCTGGGTGGGCATTGCGACGGTCGGGTCGGCGTCCGGGTCGCTGAGGGGTGCCTGAGGCGGCAACGGCTGCGTAGGTGCTACCGGAACCTGCTGCGCGGGTGCCGTGGGTGCTACGGGAACAGTAGGTGCCGTAGCAGGAGCTGCCGGCGCAGCGGCAGGTGAGTCCTCAGCCTTTTCGGCTTCCTTCGCCAGCTCGCTCGGTGCCTTCACCGGCGGGATGTCGGTACGCTCGCGGGTCGGCTTGGAGTACCAGTGCTCACGCTCGGGGCGCTTGCGAACATCCTTGAAGATTTCGGCAATCTCGTTCTCGAGCAGGGTTTCCTTCTCCAGCAGGGCGTACGCCAGGCGGTCCAGAATATCGCGGTTTTCCAGCAGAATCTGGAACGCCTCGTCGTGTGCCTGCTCCAGCAGAGCGCGAATCTCAGCGTCAACCTTTGCCGCGGTTTCGTCGGAGTAGTTGCGTGCCGAAGCGCCGCCACCACCGAGGAACGGTTCGGTGTCTTCGCCGCCGAGCTTTACGGAACCAATCACGGCGCTCATGCCGTAGTCGGTGACCATCTTGCGGGCGGTGTCGGTTGCCTTCTGAATGTCGTTAGAGGCACCGGTGGATGGGTCGTGGAAGACGATTTCCTCAGCTGCACGGCCACCCATCGCGTACGCCATCTGGTCGAGCAGTTCGTGGCGGGTCGTGGAGTACTTGTCGTCCTGCGGCATGACCATGGTGTAACCCAGGGCGCGACCGCGCGGAAGAATAGTAATCTTGGTGACCGGCGCGGAGTTACGCAGTGCCGCCGCAACCAGGGCGTGACCGCCCTCGTGGTATGCGGTGACCTTACGCTCGTGCTCGTTCATGATGCGCGAGGAACGCTGCGGACCAGCCATGACGCGGTCGATTGCCTCGTCGATAGCGCGGTCGTCAATCACGTTGCCGTTATCGCGGGCGGTCAGCAGTGCCGCCTCGTTCATGACGTTCGCCAGGTCAGCACCGGTGAAGCCGGGGGTACGCTTAGCGACCTGAGCCAGGTCAACGGTGTTAGCGATCGGCTTGCCTGCCGCGTGAACGCGCAGGATGTGTTCGCGGCCCTGCATGTCGGGGGCGTCCACACCAATCTGACGGTCAAAACGGCCGGGACGCAGCAGCGCCGGGTCCAGAACGTCGGGTCGGTTCGTTGCCGCAATGACGATGACGTTCGAGTTGCCGTCGAAGCCGTCCATCTCAACCAGCAGCTGGTTCAGGGTCTGCTCACGCTCGTCATTACCGCCACCCATGCCGACGCCGCGGCGGCGGCCAACAGCGTCAATCTCGTCGACGAAGACGATGGCGGCGGGGTCGCTCTTCGCTTCCTTGAACAGGTCGCGCACGCGGGACGCGCCCACACCCACGAACATTTCAACGAAGTCAGAGCCAGAAATCGAGTAGAAGGGCACGCCTGCCTCGCCCGCCACAGCCTTGGCGAGCAGGGTCTTACCGGTGCCGGGAGGGCCGTACAGCAGCACGCCCTTGGGGATCTTTGCACCCAGGCGGGTGAACTTTTCGGGTTCAGCCAGGAACTCGCGGACTTCTTCCAGCTCGGCGAGCGCCTCGTCCACGCCGGCGACGTCGCTGAAGCGGACTTCCGGCTTGTCCTTGGTGAACTTCTTCGCGCGGGACTTGGAGAAGCTCATGACGGAGGAGCCGCCTCCGACTCGTCCCATCAGGAACCAGAAGAGCACACCAAAGAGCAGAATCGGCAGGAGCAGGGACACCAGGGAGCTCAGGAAGCTGTGCTCAACCGGCTGGTCCGTGTAGCTTTCCAGCTCGGCGGATTCCATTGCCTTAGCGACTTCTTCGCCGCGGGGCTGCACGTAGTAGAAGCGCACCGACTTACCGTAGTTGTCGTTGTCCTTCTTGAAGTCGTCCTTAAGCTGCAGCTCGACGCGCTGGTCGCCGTCGTAGATCTTTGCGCTCTTGACCTGGTGGTCGTTGAGCAGCTGAAGACCCACGTTGGTGTCCACCTGACGCGAGGGCTGAGTGAAGAAGGAGGCCATGAGGAAAGCCAGCATGATCACGAGAGCTGCGCCCGGCCAGAACCAGGGGCCGTTAATCAGCTTCTTCAGGAAGCCCTCCGAGCCTTTCTGCGGAGTATTGGGGGTTTGCGCCAATGCTTTGTCCTTACGTTGCGGCTGTAACCCGTTGGGGTGCGGCATGCTAGCCGAAACACCCAACGATGCAACCTTAAATGTACCCTACCCCGGCGGGCGGCTAGGTACCGGGCTTCTCTATTTCACCTGCGGGCTAAAGGGTTGTAGCACTCGGCGGGGGTGAAAGTGCATCTTCTGCACCGGGTACATCCGCCTCCGCGTACATTCGCCGCCGGGTACAGCAACACCCCGCTCCCCCACAAGCGTGAGGAGGCGGGGCGTAACAACCTACAGCATGGTTGCTGAGGTGAAGGCTTAGGAGTAAACGTGCGGGTGCAGGGTTGCGACGCAGTCCAGGTTGCGGTACTTCTCAGCGAAGTCCAGGCCGTAACCAACAACGAACTCGGGCTCGATGTCCCAGCCGACGTACTTGACCTCAACGTCAGCCTTGACGACCTTGGGCTTGCGCAGCAGGGTGCAAATCTCAACGGAAGCTGCGCCGCGAGAAATCAGGTTCTGCTGCAGCCATGCCAGGGTCAGACCGGAGTCAATGATGTCTTCAACAATCAGGACGTTGCGGCCCACCAGGTCGGTGTCCAGGTCCTTGAGGATACGCACAACGCCGGAGGACTTGGTGCCGGAACCGTAAGAAGAAACAGCCATCCAGTCCATGGTGTAGTGGCCCTTGAGAGCGCGGGAAAGGTCAGCCATGATCATGATGGCGCCCTTGAGAACACCCACCAACAGCACGTCCTTACCGGCGTAGTCTTCGTCGATGCGCGCCGCCAGTTCGGCGACCTTCGCGTTAATCTCTTCCTTGCTGAAGAGAACGTTCTTGATATCGTCCTGCACGTCGATAGCCTGCACGATGTATTCCTTCGTATTCTTTTAGACGCTCTGCGCCTCCGCCGGGGCCCCGGGGGCGGGGTTTCATGCCTTCCCACGGCGGATAATGTGGATGGTGTTCGCTTTAAGTATGGCTTAAAACGGCGCCGCGGCGCACCTCACCACGCAGATAGTGTGTGCTGAGGAGGCTCCGCGGGCACCTAGCTGGGCACCTAGTTAGGGTCGAGTTGGCACTAATACGAGCACGTCCAGGCGTTCACCGGTTGCCGGATGCACAATTTTGCGGCGGCGGTACGCGCTCACGTGACCGGGCATCTGAACGGGCCCAGCTACCGCGTATTCGGCGGTGAAAGAGTCCAGCGCCTGCAGTCGTTCGAAGCCCGGGTTCTCTCCCCCGGCGGCCTTGCAGGCGGTCGCGAGCACACGCAAACGGAGCGCCGGGTGTAGCGCCGCCACCTGCGCGCGATCCAGCAGCACGGCGGCCTCACGTTCGATGCCGCGCACGGCGGTTCCGGCGGGTAGGAGCGTCTGCTCGTAGGCTACCTGCGCCTGTTCGTCGAGGTATTCGGCGTCGGGGCCAGCTACGGAGGCGGTGCGCGCCAGGGAGCGGGCGACGTCCCCGCCGAGGTGCTCCTCCAGGTAGGGCAGCACGCTGTGGCGGATGCGGGCACGCATGAGGGTTTCGTCGGCGTTGGTCGGGTCGATCCAGGGGGTGAGGGTTTCGGCGTCGCAGATGTCGAGCATGTCGGTGCGGCGCAGGCCGAGGAAGGGGCGCAGGTAGGTGACGCCCTCTTCGATGCGTACGGGCGGCATGCCCGCCAGGGAGCGCGTGCCGGAGCCGCGGCTTAGGCCGAGTAGCACGGTTTCTGCCTGGTCGTCGAGGGTGTGGCCGAGCAGTACGGCGCGGGCGCCGGTGGCTTCAACGGCTTTGGTGAAGGCGGTGTAGCGGGCGGTGCGCGCCGCCATTTCGGGGCCCATGTTGCCGGCGGGAACCTTCACTTTTTCGGTGATGACGGGGTGAATCCCCAGGTCGGTGAGGGTCTGCGCGGTGCGTTCGGCAACCTCGGCGGAGTCTTCCTGCAGGCCGTGGTCGACGATGACGGCGCCCACGCGCACGTCGCCGCGGCGGGCGAAGTGCGCGGCGATGGCGGCCAGCGCGAGGGAATCGGGGCCGCCGCTGCAGGCGACCAGGAGCAGGGGCAGGTCGGCGGCGTCCGCGGTGGAGGCGGTGCGGGAGCGTCCGGTGGCTTTGATGCTTCCGGCGCCGAGGAGCTTTTCGAGGGCGGCGGCGAGGCGGCGGCGGGCAGTGCCGACGGCGGGGTGCAGGCGTCCTGCGCGTCCATTCTGCATGATGGTTCCTTTATATAGGCGTGCGGGAGGGGTTAGGTGAGGGGGTTGGTGATGGCCAGCTCGATGCCGAGCTCTTGGGCGACTTTGAGGACCGCACCAATTGACGGGCCGGGTAGCCCACGCTCAATATCGCGGATTGTTTTATCGCTGAGCCCGACCATCCACGCCAACTCCATTTGGGTGATTTTTTCGTACTTGCGGACGGCGCGAACTTGGGCGCCAAATTCTTGCGCGAACCTCGTTGCGTCGAATGCCATGGGGGTCTCCTCCTCACCGCTGCAGAACCTCAGGTTATACGAAGTATTCTTCGTAATATGCCCATATTAGCACCCCAAGAATCCCTCCGAGGCTGTTTTCCGAAAAATAGTTCGGTTATACATGCCCTTCCGGAACCTCCGAACACAGTCAAGGAGCACAACAAAAGGGGGCGTGCCCACCGCCTCCAGCACGCACGAAAAATCGCACGAACCAGACGCAGGGAACACGCCCCCAGCAAGCCCTCCCGCTCACCTGCCGCTAGGACCGCGACTGCAGACGAGCCACAATGGGCGCCAACTCCTCGTGGTAATCAAGAACCATGAGAGGAGTGAAAATAGTGCGGTACGAAACGTAATAGAAATCCGGTGTTTCATTGAAATCCCACGGCCTGTACCCGTTAGTGGAGAAGCTAGTGTCATACGCCCTGCTATCTTCCCCCTTCGCCAGCGCATGCTGGTACACCCAGCTCATTGCTCGATGCAACTCACTCCCCTCCTTAATGGGAGCAGCACCCTTCTCCGTACGCACAGCATTCGCCGCATCCAGGGGCTCCAGAGTCACCTTGGGGCTACCCGCAGCACGATAGAGGAAAGTAAAGTAGGCGCCACGGCTCGCCGGAGTATCGTAGTGGAAGGAACCATCAGACCAACCGGTGGTCAAACCCACACGGGTCGCCCAGATAGCAACCTTATAGCGTGCATCGCCCGGAGTTAGATCGGTGTACGGGGACTTCTCCGGCAGGTTCTTCACCTCGGGTGAACCCGCCAGATGGTACAGGTGCTCCAGCAAGCGGCCACGCGAGATAGTCATGACCCCGTTCGGCAACTTATCTTCATCGGTTGTAGCCAGCCCAACAACCTGCTTCTTCGTAATCAGGCCGGTACACTCCGCCCAGTGCAAATTGGTTATAACGTTCTTGCCGTAAAAGAAGTGCATGTCAAAACAATTAATATCAAATTCCAGCTCTTCAATAGGCTGTACAGATTTCGGCTGAATGTATGCCGCCTGGGCTACACCCTGGCCCATGCACCCCATAGCCAGCGCCAACAGTGCCACTGCGCCGCGGGTCGAAAGGTTTTTCTTCATTTTCTATCCTCGGTGAAAGGTGTGAGAGTAGAAGAAGAGTGAATCCCTTTGAACATACTCTGAATCTGCACCTTGCGCAATCAACTACGCCCGGCGTGCAGGCAGATGCGACGAAAGACACAACAAAGGCGAAAGAAGCAACAAAAAGGGGGCGTGCCCACCGCCTCCAGCACGCACGAAAAATCGCACGAACCAGACGCAGGGAACACGCCCCCAGCAAGCCCTCCCGCTCACCTGCCGCTAGGACCGCGACTGCAGACGAGCCACAATGGGCGCCAACTCCTCGTGGTAATCAAGAACCATGAGAGGAGTGAAAATAGTGCGGTACGAAACGTAATAGAAATCCGGTGTTTCATTGAAATCCCACGGCCTGTACCCGTTAGTGGAGAAGCTAGTGTCATACGCCCTGCTATCTTCCCCCTTCGCCAGCGCATGCTGGTACACCCAGCTCATTGCTCGATGCAACTCACTCCCCTCCTTAATGGGAGCAGCACCCTTCTCCGTACGCACAGCATTCGCCGCATCCAGGGGCTCCAGAGTCACCTTGGGGCTACCCGCAGCACGATAGAGGAAAGTAAAGTAGGCGCCACGGCTCGCCGGAGTATCGTAGTGGAAGGAACCATCAGACCAACCGGTGGTCAAACCCACACGGGTCGCCCAGATAGCAACCTTATAGCGTGCATCGCCCGGAGTTAGATCGGTGTACGGGGACTTCTCCGGCAGGTTCTTCACCTCGGGTGAACCCGCCAGATGGTACAGGTGCTCCAGCAAGCGGCCACGCGAGATAGTCATGACCCCGTTCGGCAACTTATCTTCATCGGTTGTAGCCAGCCCAACAACCTGCTTCTTCGTAATCAGGCCGGTACACTCCGCCCAGTGCAAATTGGTTATAACGTTCTTGCCGTAAAAGAAGTGCATGTCAAAACAATTAATATCAAATTCCAGCTCTTCAATAGGCTGTACAGATTTCGGCTGAATGTATGCCGCCTGGGCTACACCCTGGCCCATGCACCCCATAGCCAGCGCCAACAGTGCCACTGCGCCGCGGGTCGAAAGGTTTTTCTTCATTTTCTATCCTCGGTGAAAGGTGTGAGAGTAGAAGAAGAGTGAATCCCTTTGAAGATACTCAGGATTCACTCTCCGCGCAATTATTTCAGAATGATTAAACTTTTACGTCATTTTGACTATTCCGATTAATCTCATTATCTTGCGAGGTCCTATAGACAACAAAATTAATATCAATATAGAAATTGCCCCAGGGGACACTGCGATCTCTCCTAAAGAAAAGGTGCCGACCGTCATTCGAAGTCAATTTATTACCATCACGGGCATTACGCGATGAACCGGCCACAATACTAATATCATCCAGCTTATTCTCCAGATAAAACCCGTAACGCGAGGAACGCTGGCCAACTTTCGGATTAGCCGAACGCGGCGATACTAGGCGTGCTCCAGAAGCATTTCGTCCAATATACCAATTAGCTGCTTCATCAGTGCGTGCAGTTCCCTTAAGAATAAGTGAATTCTCGAGACTCGAGGACTCACCTAGACAATTCATAAACTGATTATCCTTGAAACCTACGACCCACCCGTGCCCGCCATTCTCCTGAGCGGTACATCCGATGAACATATTCCGTTCGCCAAAAATCGCCCACCCGGCACCAGACTTTCTGCGGTACTGATCTCTATCGTGATAAAGGTCGAAATTTGGCTTATTGCGAATAGCGAACCAGGCAGTACATGCCACAAATTTACATTGAGCCCCATACACCTCAATTGCCCCATGATATCCGCCACCAAGATTGGCATCAGAGACCTCAACCATCACAAACTTATTATCCGCAGCTCCAGAGTTCAAACTCTCTGTTCTACGCTGAACATGACCCACCGGCTTTCCCACCAAGAGCCCTTGTCTGCGAGTTTTACGAATGCGGACCTTATCAACCTTCATAGCACGATCATGTTCACCCAGGATGGCAATTCCGATTGCCGTATCCCAGATTTCAACATTTGAAATAATAGGGGCAGCTTCAGGTTCATTAAAAATATCATATCTTGTATGAACAATAATGCCCGCAATATTATCCGGTATATAATTATCAGCAACGTGCTTACCCTGAGCAATTTGATACTCAAAAAATCCTTTACGAATATTAGGATTCAAAAGATTAAGATTGGCGGCACGAATAAACATATCCCGTACCCCAAAACGCATTGGTATATTTGTTCCCATATCACCCACAAAGGTATTGTATGACCCCATATGAAATACCCCCTGACACTCCATATCGTCACCATCAATATCTCTTACATTCTTCGGGTTTTTATTAAACCCAATAATTTGTGTTGAGAATCCATGACCATACACCTCTACCCTATCCCTGAGATTAATAAAATCATTACTCACAAGATAGGTTCCCGAAGGAATCTCGACAGAACCACCACCGGGAACAGCGGCCACCGAGTTAATGGCATTTTGAATTGCTGGTGCGGAATCCTTCGTACCGGTTGGGTCTGCACCAAAATCCAAAACATTCACATGCTTTGATTTACTATAATCAACCATATTGTATTCCTTTCTTAAGCCATGTAGTTCAAACGCATTCAAATAGTTTGAATGCCAACCCACCAATTTTTCCTGAATATCTATACATAAAGATGATTTGATGTTTAATTCTATTAAATCTGTACCAACCCCCTATCAATCATCTCTTTTTGCAGAGCAAGATTTCCCGAATCCACA
>CALGXU010000500.1 GCA_937935205.1 uncultured Rothia sp. | reverse complement strand
GTAATAGACCGGAATACCGGCGGCGTGGGCGGCTTCAATGAGGCGGCGCAGGTTCCGAATGGCGACGTTGATTTGGGCGTCCGGGTTGGCATTGCCGTAGCCCTCCCCCAGGTCTGCCCCCTCGAAGGCCTGGACGAAGTGCACCTGCATATCGTGCACGAGCAGTACAGCTCGGGAGGGGTCCACAGGCCAGCTTACGCGGTTGCTGTGTTCACGGTCGACGTAGGTGTAGGGCTTAATTTTGGGCAGTGCCATGATTCTCCCGGTTCGTGCCTAGATTTTCGGTTGTATGCGTGGCGCAGGCAGCGAACGGTGGCGGAATCCTGAGTGTTCGACTTCGCGAGTCGCCCGGTGAGCTTGCGCTTATCTCATAACCATCTTAGGGCATGCTTAGCTACAAGGTATATCTGAGCCTTAACAAAAATGCTTCCCCACCCGCACCCCCGTTGAGAACACAACGGGCAGAACAGGCAGGGAAGCACTCTGACCAGAAGAAACGCTACGTGAACCGCGAATCCAGATGCGATTCTAGTTCAACTAGTTCACGGGCACCGCGACGGCAAGAACCTCATTCAGACCCTCAGTGATCGAGGGGTGGGTGTAGATTTCATCGCGCAGCTGCGAAGCAGTAATGCCGTGGCGCATCGCCAGAGCCACCAGGTTAATAACCTCCATGGACTCGATTACCAGCAGCTGGGCGCCCAGAATCTGGTCGGTCTGCGCGTCGATCACAAACTTCATGATGCCGCGCGGGTTCTCCTGGGTCTTCGCACGCGGCATCGCGGCAACCGCAGCAACCGGCTTCGAAGCAACCTTGACCTTGTGGCCAGCCTCGATTGCCTCACGCTCGGTCAGACCCACGGAAGACAGCGGCGGGTTCATGTAAATAGTCGAAGCCACAGCCTTACGGTCCTTAGTGGAGCGGGAACCGTCACCGATCAGCTGGGAGAGCACCACGCGGTAATCGTCCAGGGAGATGTAGGTGAACTGCGGGCCGCCGTTCACGTCACCGAGCGCGAAAATGTTCGGCACGGTGCTACGCAGGTGCTCATCCACGACAATTGCGCCGCGGTCGTTGGTTTCGATGCTGGTGTTCTCCAGGCCCAGGCCCTCGGTGGCGGGCTTGCGGCCGGTCGCAACCATTACGTAGTCCACCTCCAGCTGCTGGGTAGCACCCTCAGAGTCAAGGTAGGTCACGGTCACCGAGTCAGCGCCGTCCTTGAAGGACTGCACGCGCACGCCGGTATGAGCGGTAATGTCCTGGTCGGCAATAATCTCGCGGGCAACCTGGGCAACGTCCTCGTCGTAGCGGCCGAAGAGGGCGGGTGCGCCGTCCAGAATGGTCACCTCGGTGCCGTAGGAGGAGAAAATACCGGCAAACTCAACACCGATGGGGCCGCCACCGATAATGCCCAGGCGCTTGGGGCGCGGGGTGAGCTTCTGCAGCTCGGTGGAGGTGAGCACACGCTCAGATTCACGGATACCCTCAATCGGCGGGATCACCGACACGGCACCGGTGTTGACGATGAAGTAGTCGGCGGTAACGCGCAGGGTGTCCTCGCCCGCGGTGACCTCAACCTCGGTGTCGGAGACGAAACGTGCATGACCGTCAATGAGCTTAGCGGTCTCGTTGGACAGCAGGATTTCGCGGTTCTTGGCGCGCATCATGCCGGTCAGCTTGTCACGGAAGACCACGGCGGACTCGTAGGCGGCGTTTGCTTCTTCAAGGCTGCGCTCGCCGCTGGCGCGGAACTCGTCGGCGCGGTGAACCAGCGCCTTGGTGGGCACGCAACCGATGTTGATGCAGGTGCCGCCGTACATGCCGGTGGACTGCTCGATGAGGGCAACGTTCTTGCCGGTCTTGGCGTATGCGCCAGCGAGGGTCTTGCCGCCCTTGCCGAAGCCGATGACGACCATGTCAAAGTGCAACTGAGCGGGGGTGGTCATAATATTCTCCTGTGAAATTTAGATGATGATGTCTTCACAGAGTTCAACGGGAAGAAATGAGTATTATTCCCGCGCGCCACATTTTTTCTTACCCTAACCACCACTAAGACATGAGCAAAGCCCCCACCGCACTGCACAGGATACACTGCACAGGACGGTAGGGGCTTCGTAGGGAGCTAGCTCAGGAACTTCAGCAGGTCCTCAGCGAACTCATCTGCGTACTGGAAGAGAGCACCGTGACCGGAACGGTGGTACATCTTCAGCTCACTCTGGGCAACCTTGCGGTGCATATCGTAGGAGTTGACGCTGGGCACCATCATGTCGGTTTCACCGTTGACGATGAGGGTGGGCTGGGCAATGTACGCCATATCGTCCTGCGGCTGCTTGCCCCAGCGGCGA
>CALGXU010000499.1 GCA_937935205.1 uncultured Rothia sp. | reverse complement strand
AACCTCCTACCTGTGGGAAAAGGTTCTTCAGCGCGATAACTGGTTGCAGATTCTTGAGCGTTTCGTGAACCAGCAGACGACCGAAAAGGTTGACCCTGTCACGGGAACTCGCAAGCGCAGCGAACAGATTATCTTCCCCCGCTTCCACCAGTGGGAGGCCGTCACGTTTCTGCTCGACGATACTCGCGCTGAGGGGCCTGGCCAGAAGTATCTGATTCAGCACTCAGCCGGTTCTGGAAAGACGAACTCAATCGCATGGCTGGCTCATGGTCTAGCAAACCTACACGATGATAACGATGCCAAGGTCTTCGATTCTGTCATCGTGGTAACCGACCGTACCGTACTTGATGAACAGCTTCAGAAAGCCATCAAGTCCATTGAGGGCACCAAGGGTGTGGTGGGTACCATCAACTCTGACGAGGTACGCAAGGCTTCCGCCTCCTCAAAATCAGAGCTGTTGACCCATGAGCTCACAAGCGGCAAGCTCATCATTATTGTGACGCTTCAGACTTTCCCGTTCGTACTGAAGGCGATTGAAGAACAGGGCAGCCTAGCGGACAAGAAGTTTGCAGTTATCGCAGATGAGGCTCACTCTTCCCAGACCGGTACCAGCGCGCAGAAGCTACGCGAGGTACTCTCCAAGGCGGAGGTCGAAGCTCTGGAAGATGGCGGCGAGGTCAGCGTCGAGGATATGCTTGCCGCTGAGATGACTGCGCGCTCCGTTTCCCCGAATATTTCCTTCTACGCGTTCACCGCAACCCCGAAGGGGAAGACCCTGGAAATGTTCGGTCGTCCCGGACCAGACGGGAACCCTGCACCCTTCCACGTGTATACCATGCAGCAGGCCATCGAGGAGGGATTCATCCTTGATGTGCTCCGCAACTACACAACCTACCGGACTGCCTTCCGACTGGCCCAAAAGACTGGGGAACCTATCGAGGGCGACTTGGTGGACGAAAGTGCCGCTAAGAAGGGACTCATCCGTTGGGTGAGCCTACACCCGACTAACATTGCACAGAAGGTGCAGATTATCGTCGAGCACTTCCGCGAGAACGTTGCGCATCTTCTTGATGGTCATGCAAAGGCTATGGTGGTAACTTCTAGTCGCGCTGCGGCCCTGAAGTACAAGATGGCAATTGACGCCTACGTTCGTAAGCATGATTACCAGTTGGGTACCCTGGTAGCGTTTTCCGGAAGCCTGACGTCGCGGCAGATTGATGGGGCTGTACCCGGTGTGCAGGAACCCTATACCGAGACAAATGTGAACCCCGAGCTGCGCGGGCGAGGTATTCCGCAAGCATTTGCTAGCGACCAGTTCCAGCTACTCATTGTCGCGAATAAGTACCAGACTGGCTTCGACCAGCCGCTACTGAGCGCGATGTACGTTGATAAGCGCCTCGATGGAATTGAAGCCGTGCAGACTCTGTCGCGATTGAACCGTACGCTTCCCGCAAAAGGTAAGGACACTACGTTCATCCTCGACTTTGTCAACGATACGAACACCATCCTGGATGCCTTCCTGCCGTACTACCGGACTGCCGAAATTCTCGAGCCCACCGACCCGAATAAGGTGCACGACCTGGATCGCAAGCTCGAGTACGCAGGAATCTACACGCGAGATGATGTTGAAGAATTCGCTCAGTCCTATGTCCGCGATAAGGAACATGGAAAGCACACCGCACCGTTGAAGCGTGCTGCCGACAGGTTCAACGACCGTTACATTCTGGCAGTGCAGGAGGACGATAAGGCCGAGATTGAAAATCTTGACCTGTTCCGCAAAGACGTTAGCTCTTTCGTACGCCTTTACGATTTCCTCTCGCAGATTGTGGATTACCAGGATACTGACTTGGAAAAGCTGGCGCTCTTCCTCCGTCTGCTACGCCGTTGGCTTACAGGTCGCAAGACTCCGGATAAGTTGGATTTCAGCAACGTTGAGCTGACCCACATTAAGCAGACCCGTAAGAGTGAAGGTGCAATTCGCCTCACTGGCGAGGGTAAAAAGCTTAAGCCCATGGGAGTCGGAGGAGGAAGCTCACACGATCCTAACATGGCCGCGTGGACTGACATCCTTGATAAAATCAACGCTCTGTTCGAGGACGAAGACTTCGACCCCAACTCAGTACAAACATGGGTGCAGGGTGTGGTCACGATTCTTGTACAGAACGAAGACCTCAGGAACCAGGCCAGCGCAAATACCAAGGAACAGTTCCGCGAGTCTCAGACGCTGGAAGCAGCGGTCACCGATGCGGTACTCGACCATCAGGATACTCAGAGCATCATCTCGGAAAAGTTCTTCGAGAACAGCCACCGCCGCGACAAGATTCTCACCATGCTCTCCGACCTTGTG
>CALGXU010000498.1 GCA_937935205.1 uncultured Rothia sp. | reverse complement strand
TATCCGCATCTCTGTATATCGTGGTGGAGTAGTCACTCCCATGCCTGCTGTCTATCAAGATTGCACTGACCGGCGACGTATTTTTTGGGATGTTGCAGCAGGGCTACCGGTAGAGTGCATCAGCCAGAACGAAAAGGGTAGCATTTGGAGATTGCCGCTAGGACATAAGCCTCCTATGGGCTTTCCTCCTGCCTCTCCAATTGATCGCGCAAAGACCTGGAACAAACGCAAAAATTAAGAGTTCGACTATACTAAAGTTATGAATACTCAGTGCAATATTACGATTTCAAAGTTCCCCGGCGGCGCATACGAGGCTGAGGGACAGTACTCTACCGGAGAATCTGTCAAGATGATTCTTGGCAAGTTCGAAGATGCTTGTCACCTCGTCGTTACGGCCCTGCGCATGGGTGCACGTGCCGCTACCGTAGCCATTAAGGTTGATTCTGCAGATGCGGTAGAAGACCTGATGCAGGCACGCAGCCAGGCTATCGAAGCATACGAAGCATTTGCGCAGCAGCTGCAGAATGTACACCGCATCTATGTTGAGGATGCAGGCCTGACGTCTAAGCAAGCTTCTAATTTCCTTGGCTTCTCCACGAGCGCAGGATACAAGAACAACACGGTAGATCGTTTCCTGAATTTTATTGGGGATGAGCCGGCGATTGTTGATAATTCTTCTGCAATTATTGGTGAATGGTCTCTGGATGATGCAGGATACCTCAGCGCGGTTGAGGTTTCGGATAAGAAGCTTGAGAAGGCTGTTGCTGATCAGTGGGTTCTCACTGGTGGTCTGCTGGCTATCTCTGAGAAGGCAGAAGCTCAGCAGGATTTCGAAACTGAAGAAGAATCGGTTGAGGCTTCTGACGTTGAGGTAGAGAACGCTGCAGAAGAAGAGGTATCTGCCTCTGATGAATATGGCTACTCGTCTGGAGAATAGCCTCTGAATTTATCTCTGATGCGGGCGGTGTGCCCTTCTGGCAATACTGCGGAAGGGCGCGCCGCCCGCATCTTTTGTGAAAGGAAAATCAATGGCCCGCTATTTGATGCGAGATGTCAGTAATGACCGGGAGAATATGGGACGATCGCATTCTTTGCTTCGTGTTTCTCCGCAGGTTTCTGCTGTGATGCTGCTTCTTGGGATTCTGGTCTCTGCTATTTTTCCACTGGCTTTTGTCGTGAGCTTCTGGGTTAGTCGTGGATTTCAGAAGAAGCTGTGGAGCTCTCTGTGGAAGGTCGTAGTGTGTGTGGTTGGTGCCCTTGGTTTTTTGGGTGCTGCTGCTGGTCTTTGGGCTACGGTTCCTCGGTTGATTCAGTCTGAGAATTTTGTGCAGCTGTGGTATCAGAACATGGCTCTGCAGGTTCTCGGTGGAGTCGGTTTTGGCGTTTTTGCAGGTGTGCTGTGGTGGTTGCGTACTTACCTGAATCAGCCGGCGTATGCGCGTATGCGTCCGACTGCGTACACGCGCACTCTTGCTCAGTCGCTGGTCTCGAAGTTCTGGTTTCAGCGTCGTATTGAGTCTGGTGCCTTCTCGCCTGAAGACTGCATTGTGTACGGCGTGGAATCCGACAAGTACTCTCGTGGTTTGCCGGTGTTTCAGCGCATGGAGGATGTGCTTCACACAATCGTTTTTGGCAAGACGGGATCCGGTAAATCTCAGACGATGCTGCGCGTAATTCTGGCGTACATGCGCTCGAATCTTCCCGGAATCATTATCGACATGAAGGGTGATCCGCAGTACCGCGCCGCGATTCGTAAGCTTGGTGAAGAGAGTAATGTGAAGGTCTATGAATGGTCTTTGGCTGAAGAGCTGGGACATTATGATCCGCTGGCGTCAGGCGTCGATGCTCACTCTCAGATGGAGCTTGTGGTTAATTCGTTGAGCTGGGGTGAAGACTACTATCGCAATATTGCTGAGGATGCGTTGAAGACCTTGTTTGAGGTTCTTAACGTTACTGGTCCGCTGACCGTGACGGAGAATGGCAAGACCGTGAAATGCTCTTATCTGGAGTCGGTTTATCACCTCATGGATATTGCGACTTTGGAGAGTTACGTTCTGGAAAATCTGCAGGGAGCAGAGCATCAGCACCTTCAGAACGATGCGCTTGCGCTTGGTGCGAAGATGAAGCGAGACCCTCGATCATACTCTGGCATCATTGCTCAGCTGAAGCCGCTCGTGGAGACTGCAGCAGGCCGCGGTATGCGCCCGGAAGGTTCCAATTCCTTTACCTTGCGACAGGTATTTGAGGAGAAGGCATTCGTCATTATCTCTCTGAACTCTTTGAAGCAGCAGTCTCTGGCACGTCTGCTATCGGCACTGATCATGAATGACGTGCAGAAGCTCGCCGGTTCGCTCGGCGGCAATTCTGAAACGCCCTGGCTGCTTGCCGTCGATGAGTTCACGCATGCTGGCACTACCGGCTTGGATGCGATGCTGCAGCAGTCCCGCAGCTCTGGCGCTCGCATCATGATTTCAACCCAGAGCCACGCCGATATTGTAGCCATGGGCGAGCGCTCGGGTAATTCTGTGTTTGCGTCGCAGCTGACCGGTCAGGGGTCTATGTTGATTGTGCATCAGGTGGATGATGATACGGCGGCGTGGGTTGAGGGTCGTGTGCCGTTGCGGTGGTCTCGTGAGGAGACGGATACGTCGCACAAGAAGAATAGTTTGTTGGATTCTGATTCGGGTGCGTTGGCTGATCAGGCGTTCGGTCGGTGGGTGAAGGTGCCTGCGTTGTCGGCTGCTGCGTTTACTGAGTTGGGTCGTGGCGAGTTTGCGTGTGTGGGTAATTTTGTGTGGCGCGCTCGTCGTGGTGATTTT
>CALGXU010000497.1 GCA_937935205.1 uncultured Rothia sp. | reverse complement strand
CGAAGAATACGAGGACGCGCTGACTACCATCGACGGTGCCCTCTCCGACGGCTCCCTGCTGCGCGGCGAAGTGCTCTCGCGCTGGCACGACTTCGTGGGAACCGGCGACTTCTTCCGCTCCCTCGACAGCACCATCGGTCGCCTGCGTGACCGCGTCGGCTCCGCACTGCGCGGTCAGCCCGCCGCCGCCCAGAAGGTAGAAGACGCTCTCGAAAGCGGCATCCACGCCGTCGTGTTGGATGCTGCCGCCCGCGCCTCCGAAAATACGCGCACCCGCTGGCGTGCCAGCCGCGCCGGACGCTCCCTGCTGGCGCGCCTTGATGCGCCGCAGGCTGTCGCAGGTGCGCCGCAGGCTGTATCTGTTGCGCCTGAACAGGACGCAGACGGCGAGACGAAGGGCGAGGTGCAGTCCGCCGAGGACATCTTCTCCGCAGCCGTTGCCGAGCAGATTCGCCTCTGGCAGGGTTCCGTCCTCGAAATGATCCGAGAAGAAGGTGCCGACAAGCGCAAGCGTGCCCGTTTCCTCTCCCTGGGTGTGAACGCCACCGCCGTGATGCTCATGGTCGCCGCGTTCAGCCTCACCGGCGGCATTACCGGTATTGAGGCGGGTATTGCGGGCGGTAGCGGCGTGGTCGGCACCAAGCTGCTCGAGTCCATCTTCGGTGAAGACGCGGTGCGCCGCATGGCGACCCGTGCCCGCACCGACCTGCTCGAACGTATGGCGGATCTGCTCACCGAGCACGCTCAGCCCTTCACCGAGGTGTTGGAAGAAACCGACCCGCAGGCTGACGCCGAGGACATTCACCGCGCCGCCGAGCAGGTGCAGAAAATTGCTGCGGAAATGAGTGCGCAGAGCCAAGCTGCACAGGCAAAGAGTGCACAGACCCCCTGGTCGGCTACAGCATAGTTAAGGGCGGCGCGCTCAACCGCCTGTCAGCAGATAACCCACACCGCGCACCACAGACGAAGAAAACGCACTATGACTACCCCCGAGAATAAACTCGAGAACACACTCGAGAACAAAGCCGCTGAGCGCCATGCCGAGCGAGGCGCCACCCCCGCCGTGGCGACCTCGCCCTTCGCGCGCTCCGTCGCATCCCTAAAGGAAGCCATCAGCTACGGTGAGGGACGAGTCCCCGAAACCGTCCTGCTTGACGCCGCCGAAGCCCTCGAACGCCTCAGCCAGCGCCGCGAACTCTCTACCGAACACACCGTCATCGGCTTCTTCGGCGCGACCGGCAGCGGCAAATCCACGCTATTCAACGCCATCGCCGGGCAGAACATTGCCCTCTCCGCCCCCACGCGCCCGACCACCTCCACCGTGCAGGCGGCCATCTGGGAGGCAGAAGGCAGCGAAGAACTGCTCGACTGGCTCGGCATTGACAAGCGCGTCTACCCGCAAACTCAGGCGCTCACCGCCGAAGGAGACGCAGCCGGGGGAGCGGCGGCACCCAACGCCGTCACCGAACCGGCACCCGGACTCTTCAACCGCATCCGCCGTGCAGTAGGCGGACGCGGCGAAATGCGCACCCGCACCGGCGGCCTCATCCTGCTGGACATGCCCGACTTCGACTCGGTCACCACTACCAACCGTGACCTCGCCGCCCGCATGATGCGCTACGTGGACGTACTCGTCTGGGTTGTCGACCCCCAAAAATACGCCGATGCCGTCATCCACCGCGACTTCATGGTGCCGCTTGCCGCATCCGGCGCGCAGGCACTCTGCGTGCTCAACCAGGCGGACAAGCTCGCACCCGCCGAGGTGCCCGCCGTGCTCGCATCCCTCACCCGCCTGCTCCAGGCCGAGGGCACCGACGCGCACCTGCTCGCCGCACCCATCGCCGTCTCCGCGCGAACCGGCGAAGGTGTCGATGTGCTCCGCGACCTGCTCGCACAGGTAGCCGCCGCCAAGAGCCTATCCCTGCAGCGAACCGACGCGCAGCTGCACGCCACCGCATCCCAGCTGCGCGCCTATGCCGGGGGAGAGGGGGCCGTGCTCGCCGGAGCCTACGCCCTCGACGCGGAACAGAAGCTCGTGAAGGCGTGCTACACCTCCAGCCAAGCAGAACAGGTTTTGCAGGCGGCAACCGCCTCCTACCGCCGTGCCGCAGGCCAGCACACCGGCTGGATCCTCACCCGCTGGACGAGCCGCCTGAAAGCTGACCCCCTGCGCCGCCTGCACCTGGGGCAACAGGATGAGAAGAAAAGCTCCTCCAAGGCCGCGAAGTCCGCGGGCATGCTCGGCTCCGATAGCGAGAACGCGCCCGAGCTGGTGGCATCCTCGCTACCGCCGCTGAGCGCCGCGCAGAAGGCTGGCATGGCAAACGCCGTGCGCCAATACAGCAAGCAGATGGCCGCCCGCGTCGACGAACCGTGGAAACGCAGCATGAAGGAAGCCGCCCTCTCCCGCGAGGCGGAGCTACCCGAACTGCTCGAACGCGACATGATGCGCATCGACTACGGCCTGGGCCGCACCCGCGCCCCCTGGGTCATCTTCAACACCCTGCAGTGGATCGCGCTACTGAGCGCCCTGGTAGGCGTCGGCTGGCTGACCCTGATTTCCGGCATGGCGTACCTGCAGATTCAACTGCCGCCCGCCCCGACACCCCAAGGTTCCCCGGTGCCCCTGCCGACCCTGCTTCTGCTGCTGGGCATACTCCTCGGCATCGCCTCGGCGGGTGTGAGCAGGTTGCTCACCGCCATGGGCTCACGCTACTACGCGCGTAAACTGCGG
>CALGXU010000496.1 GCA_937935205.1 uncultured Rothia sp. | reverse complement strand
CGTCAGCTCGTGTCGTGAGATGTTGGGTTAAGTCCCGCAACGAGCGCAACCCTTGTCATTAGTTGCCATCATTAAGTTGGGCACTCTAATGAGACTGCCGGTGACAAGCCGGAGGAAGGTGGGGATGACGTCAAGTCCTCATGGCCCTTATGACCAGGGCTTCACACGTCATACAATGGTCGGTACAGAGGGTAGCCAAGCCGCGAGGTGGAGCCAATCTCACAAAACCGATCGTAGTCCGGATTGCACTCTGCAACTCGAGTGCATGAAGTCGGAATCGCTAGTAATCGCAGGTCAGCATACTGCGGTGAATACGTTCCCGGGTCTTGTACACACCGCCCGTCACACCATGGGAGTGGGGGATACCAGAAGTAGGTAGGGTAACCGCAAGGAGCCCGCTTACCACGGTATGCTTCATGACTGGGGTGAAGTCGTAACAAGGTAGCCGTAGGGGAACCTGCGGCTGGATCACCTCCTTTCTAGAGAAAGAAGAGGTCTGATGCATTCACACTTATCGGTAAACTGTAAAAGATGCGGAAGAGAAAAGCTTGAGTGAAGACAAGATTCGCTTAAGAAGAGAATCCGGGTTTGTAGCTCAGCTGGTTAGAGCACACGCTTGATAAGCGTGGGGTCGGAGGTTCAAGTCCTCCCAGACCCACCAAGAACGGGGGCATAGCTCAGTTGGTAGAGCACCTGCTTTGCAAGCAGGGGGTCATCGGTTCGATCCCGTTTGCCTCCACCAAGAACTTTACAAATTAAAGGAAGCCTGCTATACTTAGCAGCTTATTTTGATTTGCGAAGTGAAATATCGACGCATCGATCTTTAACAAATTGGAAAGCCGAAATCAACAAACAAAGACAATGAGTTTGTTTTGATTTTTTGTTCTTTGCAAAGGATAAAAAAATCTCTCGCAAGAGAAAAGAAAACAAACACAGTATTTGGGTGATGATTGTATCGACTTAATCCTGAAACACAAAAGGCAGGATTAAGACTAAGACACAACAAAGCAGTAAGCTTTATCAAAGTAGGAATTTCAAGTTTGCTTCCCTAGTCAACGGGTAGGTAAACGAAGTCAAAGAGGTTCTTGAAATGATAGAGTCAAGTGAATAAGTGCATCAGGTGGATGCCTTGGCGATGATAGGCGACGAAGGACGTGTAAGCCTGCGAAAAGCGTGGGGGAGCTGGCAATAAAGCTATGATCCCGCGATATCCGAATGGGGAAACCCACCTCTTAGGAGGTATCCTTATCTGAATACATAGGATAAGCGAAGCGAACCCGGAGAACTGAACCATCTAAGTACCCGGAGGAAAAGAAATCAACCGAGATTCCGCAAGTAGTGGCGAGCGAACGCGGAGGAGCCTGTACGTGATAACTGTTGAGATAGAAGAACAAGCTGGGAAGCTTGACCATAGTGGGTGATAGTCCCGTATTCGAAATCTCAATAGTGGTACTAAGCGTACGAAAAGTAGGGCGGGACACGTGAAATCCTGTCTGAATATGGGGGGACCATCCTCCAAGGCTAAATACTCATCATCGACCGATAGTGAACCAGTACCGTGAGGGAAAGGCGAAAAGAACCCCGGGAGGGGAGTGAAATAGAACCTGAAACCTGATGCATACAAACAGTGGGAGCACCCTTGTGGTGTGACTGCGTACCTTTTGTATAATGGGTCAACGACTTACATTCAGTAGCGAGCTTAACCGAATAGGGGAGGCGTAGGGAAACCGAGTCTTAATAGGGCGAACAGTTGCTGGGTGTAGACCCGAAACCGAGTGATCTATCCATGGCCAGGTTGAAGGTGCCGTAACAGGTACTGGAGGACCGAACCCACGCATGTTGCAAAATGCGGGGATGAGCTGTGGATAGGGGTGAAAGGCTAAACAAACTCGGAGATAGCTGGTTCTCCCCGAAAACTATTTAGGTAGTGCCTCGAGCAAGACACTGATGGGGGTAAAGCACTGTTATGGCTAGGGGGTTATTGCAACTTACCAACCCATGGCAAACTAAGAATACCATCAAGTGGTTCCTCGGGAGACAGACAGCGGGTGCTAACGTCCGTTGTCAAGAGGGAAACAACCCAGACCGCCAGCTAAGGTCCCAAATGATAGATTAAGTGGTAAACGAAGTGGGAAGGCCCAGACAGCCAGGATGTTGGCTTAGAAGCAGCCATCATTTAAAGAAAGCGTAATAGCTCACTGGTCGAGTCGTCCTGCGCGGAAGATGTAACGGGGCTCAAATCTATAACCGAAGCTGCGGATGCCAGTTTACTGGCATGGTAGGGGAGCGTTCTGTAGGCCGATGAAGGTGCATTGTAAAGTGTGCTGGAGGTATCAGAAGTGCGAATGTTGACATGAGTAGCGATAAAGCGGGTGAAAAGCCCGCTCGCCGAAAGCCCAAGGTTTCCTACGCAACGTTCATCGGCGTAGGGTGAGTCGGCCCCTAAGGCGAG
>CALGXU010000495.1 GCA_937935205.1 uncultured Rothia sp. | reverse complement strand
CCATTTAGTCATCTCCAGCGGAGGCAGGGTCTCGGTACCGCGCGCCAGGGCGAAGTAGCCGGGCAGATCCAGCAGGCCGCGTGCATCCTTAGCCTCGGCCAGACGCTCGGGAACCAGGGTGAACAGGCGAACTACGTCGAGCACCTGGTCGTAGTAGGAGAAGGTCGCCGGAATCGAGTAGTTGTCAGCCTTCAGGCCGGCAGCGGTCACGCGCTCGAAGTAGGTGCGCTGAACGTCAGCGGCGGTGTCCTGCAGCTCCTGCAGGGTTGCCTTACCCTTCCAGAAAGCCTCCTGAGCCTTCTTCAGCTCGCGGAAGCGGCCCACGCGGGGGTAACCAACAATAGTTGCGGCGGGGAAAACAACGTTAGACATTGTGCATATTCCTTTACTGGGGATAGAAATGGGAGAATCAGCGGGCCCTGCCGGCCCCGTCGATGGGGCCGAGATCCGCGGGACGCTCCCGGGGTACTTTGGGGGAAACTTGGGTGGCGCATCCGCGCCGGGCGGAGCGGGTCGCGTTTAGGCGAATTCCAGCTCGCTCAGGGACTGGGAGAAACGGTTGCTGTATCGGGGCAGGTCCAGCTGGTCCAGAACGTCAAGCACCGCGGCATGCTCGTTGAAGGTGAAGAAGTGCAGGCCCGGTGCGCCCGCATCCATCACGGCGCGGCACTGGTTCAACGCATACTCAACGCCGATGCGGTGCAGCTCAGCGCTGCTGGTTGCCGTTTCTAGGGCGTAGGCGAGGTCCGCCGGGACCGACATGCCCGCCATCTGGCAGAGGTTCTGCAGGCGCTTCAGGGAGGTCACCGGCATGATGCCCGGAATAATCGGAATGTCCACACCCGCCAGGCGAGCCGAATCGACCAGGGCGCTGTAGCGCTCATCCTCAAAGAACACCTGGGTGATCGCGAAATCCGCGCCGGCACGCTGCTTGGACAGCAGAATCTCAATATCCTGCAGCAGGGATGCCGACTCGGGGTGCTTCTGCGGGTACGCCGCCACACCAATAGACACCTTGCCAGCTGCCAGGTGGGCGAAATCTTCACGCTCAACGCGGCGAATGA